>NZ_CCBH010000144.1:0-123573 GCF_001368935.1 Novosphingobium sp. KN65.2 | reverse complement strand
CCTTGGGTGGGGGGGGGGGTCGTCAAACCTTGCGATCAAAATCGGCTGCAATCGAAAGCGCGTTTGCAGCGAAGCACAGAAGCCTCGCCCTTCGCCGCTCGCCTGGCCGGCATCGTAACCATAGCTCGCGGCGAAGAAGGTATACTGGAGGTTGAGGTTCATCGTGAACCAGCCATCCACTGTCCGGAGCAAGGCGCGTAGTCCTGTTGGGCCAATCGTGATGGCATCCGGCGGGCCTTGGGCAATTCTGGCCCTCGACAGGGCACTGCAATGTGCGAGCGAACAGTTTCGGTAGTCAGATAAGGTTGCAGGCCGCAGCGTTAAGCGTGAAGGACCAAGCTGTTCGCCTGCATGTTTGGAGAGTCCGAACAACCATATTGCATTGAGCGGACGTTGAGTGAATGGGATACCCATGAAGAAAAGGCGTCGGTATCTCACTGCGACCATGCCTGACGGCTATGTAAAGACTATCGGGCCTACAACCGACAGCTTCACCCATTATTGGCGAATTGTGGCAGAGCTCGAAAACGGTAAGACGGAAGTGTTTTGGGGGCATAGCCGCTCGCTCGCGGAGGCCAGGCGCAAACGTGTACCTGCCGAAGAAGCTTCCCGGACGCGAGGATGGAAAGGCTTCACCTTCGAAATCGCCGAGCTCGTCGAAACCCTCGCCTAACACCCTCACTGAAATTCAGCGCCTCAACTGGCCGCATTGAATATAGCTCTCCGTTCACCGAGTTCCGGCAGGATCAGCACGACATCAGATCCGAACGCTACTGCCGCGTAGCGGGTTGGCACTCGAATGCCCGGATAACGGCCTCGTTGCCATTCGCGGTCCGACCGATTGAGAATGCTACGCGGCCTTATTGGGCATTCCTTGCCACCCGACACAAATGCCGTTCCCGACTTGAAATACCCACGCGCCGTGTAAATTCAATTTTTGTGCAACTAACATGGAATTTACACGGCGCGTATTTCATGTTTCCTGATGTTGCATGAAAGACGAATCGACCTCTCGCCCCTATCGCCAAACTGCCCGAGCTGCGGCGGCAGCGGAGTCCGTCAAACCACGCCCATGATGTGCTGAAACATGGGCGTTCTCCTCATTGATGTCGATCAGGCCCCCTCGTTGGGACACACTTTCCATTTTAAGCCAGCAAAACAGCCCATTATCGACTGTATTTGCTTGGTATTTCCTACTTGCAATCTGCCTCTAACGTCAAACTGGTCGCCCTGCCTTTCCTCCTTCCGAACCTTCTCGCCGACGAGTTGAGACGGCAGGCATTGGTGGCCTGGCACCTTCGAAACCCGCCGATACGCCTTCGCATATCTTCCCGATCGGTAAGATCATGCTGATTGAAGATGCCTCACAATTCGGCGCCGCTGCCGCCACTGCCCGCAAGGCTCTCGGCCTCACGCAGCGAGAGCTAGCACTGGCTATCAACAGCGGCGAACGCTTCATCGTCGACCTTGAAGCAGGCAAGCCAACCGCCCAACTGGGCAAGGCACTTGCCGCTGCCAAGTCCGTCGGACTGCGCCTGGCCACTACGGGCAGTTCAGAGACTTGATCATGGAACTTCCGATCCATTACGAGGACCGCCCAGTAGCGACAATCAGTGCGGACGCGAATGCTACCCAGCTTGCTTATGACGCTGTCTGGCTCTCATCACCGGATCGCTTTCCAGTCTCGCTTGCGATGCCGCTCCAATCCGAAGCCTATGGCGCCGAATTGGTTCTTCCATGGCTATTGAATCTGCCGCCGGAAGGCGAGCCCCTGAGGGCCATGACGCGCACGCTCGGCACGGCACCGGAAGACGCGCTTGGACTGACCGCACAGACCGGCAATGATCTGGCAGGTGCCCTGAGCATTGCCCCGAAACAGCAAGGCGGGGAAGCCGGATATCGGCCGATATCAGATGACAATGCATTGGAGCGCGTCTTTGACGAGCTTCCGTCTCGCCCCTTCCTTATTGGTGAAGAAGGGGTCTCGATGAGCCTCGCCGGTGCGCAGGACAAGTTGCCGGTCACCCTGATTGACGGGCAAATAACAGTCCCCATCAAAGGCGCGCCATCGACGCACATCCTCGAGCCCGACAATCCGCGCCTTCCGGGAATCGTCCAGAAGAAGCCCTCTGCATGGTTCTGGCCCGGCGTATCGGCCTCGATGTTGCCCCCATAACAGCCGATGTTGCTGGCAAGCGGAACTACCTGCTCGATGCCGTGATCTTCAGCATCGCCATCGGCAACGTCGATTCCCATGCCAAGACTTACTCTATCCTCCTTGGTCAGGGGGCACCGCGGCTGGCTCCGCTGTACGATCTCATGTCGGGCCTTGCCTGGTCGAACATCCCCCAGAACCATGCTCAAGCCATAGGCGGCCAACGCAGGGGCCGCCATATCTACGGCCGCCATTGGCGGCGCATGGCTGAGGCTGCCTGTCTCGCCGCACGCGGCACAATACGGCGCGTCGAACAGGTGACGACGCGACTGCTGCGCGAGCTGCCCGCTGCCGTCGAAGAGGTGACTGCGATGCCCGCCGGCCCAGCGATGCTCGAAGTGTTCGCCAGGGTGATCGAGGAACGGGCGACCGAAGTCGGGTCGCACGCTGGGCAGGAAGGCACTCCAGACATTGCTGCTGCACCAGCCGATGACGCCCCACCACCGGGCCTAGCGCTTATACCGCCAACTGGAACAGCTGAAACAGTACTTCTCCCGTTGCAAGCCTTCCCGCTATTCATAATGCCTTGCAATCGAGCGGCCTTTCCAGCAGATTTGGAGCAGCGGGCAGACCGATGAAGGATCGGTTTGCATGAACGAACATGAAGACAGATTCCTCCGAATGGGGGACGTCACCAGGAAAACCGGACGCTCCCGCGCGGCAATCCACCGAATGATTGCAGAAGGCACCTTTCCCCCTCAAATCCCGATAGGTGCCAGAGCTGTGGGTTGGCGGTTGTCGTCTGTCCTGGAATGGATGGAATCGCCCAAGGACTACCATGCGAAATGCGCGAAAAGTTTGCAGCAAAGCGCAAACGGCATTTCCAAAATGTAACCCATCGCAGCGTCACATAAATGTCATTCTCTGACTGCGGCTTGGCGTGATCCGGCCCCGGCGCGAAATCGGATGCGAATGTCTGTCGCCGATGGAACGTCGCTACCAAATTCACGCCCTGCCGCGTGTGCTGACTGTAGGCGACTGGCCTGGCTGAGCGGGGGCACCGCGATATAGCTATGGAGGATTGCTAACCGGCCAAGCCGAATGCCTGCGCTTGAACAGGGGAAGTGCTGCATGTTTATCGGTTCAGAGCTTATCGAGTTTCTTCTCTGCCTCGGCCAGGTGCGCTCAGATGCGGACTTCTTCGACCTCATGTTGGAGACGACCTGCAGGCTGGGCTTTCAGCAGTTCGCGTTCGTCAGCCATGTCGATCTTGTAGCGGCGGCCGACGAGGCGGTTGCGATATCGAATTACCCCGATGGCTGGGTGGAGCGAATCCTGACCGAACGGTATTATCTCGATGATCCGGTGCATGCCGCCAGCATCGGCCGCAACACGCCCTACGCCTGGCATGCCATCGGCGCAGAGGTGATACAGAGCAGGCGCCAGCTAACCATACTGAAGGAGGGCGCCAGTTTCGGCCTCCACGATGGCGTCACCGTCCCCGTCCATTCGCCGGGGGAATACCGTGGGACCTGCTCCTTCGCGACCTCGCAGCCTGTTTCCATGACCCCGCAAATTCGAGGGGCTACGCATATTGTCGCAGGCTTTGGCTTTGAAACCGCGCGCAAACTGGTTCGCATGCGGCTCGGTCTGGAGCGAACGATCCCGTCCCTGCCGCGTTTCAGTCCGCGTGAAGTTGATTGCGTGGGGTTGGTCGCATCCGGCATGGGGGATACCCAGATCGCCCACGCCCTGGGCCTCTCCGAAGCGACGGTTCATCAGCACATCACCGGCGCCATGCGCAAATGCGGCGTTTTCAAGCGAACCGCGCTGGTGTTCCGCGCCCTGTTCGATGGACATATCTGCTTCCACAGCCTGCGCCGGACATCCTCTAAATAGAGGAATTTCAGCGAGGGGCCGTTTCACCCATCCTTTTGCCATCACAACAGGAGATGGCGAACATGGCCCACGTCATTCAAGGCGGCTGGGCAGCGGCGCAAGGCGCGCTGCTTGCCCAGATGTACCAGGAACGCAAGCGCGTATTCATCGACTTGCTGCGCTGGGATTTACCCGCGCTCGATGGTCGCTATGAGATCGACCAGTTCGATACGCCCTCGACCATCTACCTCATCATCGCGGGCACCGATGGCCAGCATCTGGGCTCATTGCGTCTCCTGCCGACCATTCAGCCCCATGTTCTCGGCGACGTTTTTCCCGGCCTGTGCGATCGCGGCAGCCCAAGCGCCCGCGATGTCTGGGAAATTTCGCGCCTATGCCTGTCGCGGAGCATTCGTGCGGCCGAGCGGCGGCATGTCCGCGACAAACTGGCCACCGCCCTGACGCTCTTTGCCCGGGACAACGGCATCCGCGCCTACTGCTGCGTGGCCGACATGCCTTGGTACACGCAAATCCTGTCATTCGGATGGCGCTGCGAGCCCCTCGGTCTGCCGCAGGACCTGCCTTGCGGGATGCTCGCCGCATTGATGATCCACATCGACGACGGGACACCCAGGATGCTGGACGAAGCCGGCATCTGGTCGGAAACGCTCGCACCGCTCGTCCCGCTTGGCCAATGACGAAAGGGGGACAAGCGATGACTGACATCCCGCCCCGCAAGCTGCACGGCGCTGCTCTGCGCGAGCACGGTTATTGCATCATCGAGGATCTGGTTTCACCTGCCTTGATCGGCGGACTTGCCGCGGATCTCGACAAGCCTTTCGCCGAAACCGGATTTTCGGAAGGCAGCTTTTCGGGGAGCGAGACACGGCGCTTTGCCGGTCTCCTCAAGCGCTCACCCAATGTGGCGGCTCTCGTCGAACACGACCTCGTTCTTCAAATCGCCGACGATGTGCTGGGTCCGTGGTGCGACCATTTCTCACTAAACCTCACCCAGGCGATCGAACTCGCGCCCGGCGCGAAGCCCCAGGTGCCCCACCGTGATCAGGACATGTGGCCCTGCAGCCAGTTCGTTGCACCCGAGCGCGCAATCGAATTCCTGCTCAACGTGATGTGGCCGCTCACGGCCTTTACGAAGGACAACGGGGCCACACTTGTGTGGCCGGGTAGCCATCGGCGGCAAGATGAAATGCTCATCGCACCCGAGGAAGCAGTCGTTGCGGAGATGACGCCGGGGTCAGCGCTCATGTTCATGGGCTCGACTCTGCACGCAGCGGGGCCGAACCGGACCGCCCTTCCCCGCCGCGGCGTCATCATCAGCTACTGCCTGGGATGGCTCAAACCCTATGAGCTTCCCTGGCTTGCCTATCCGCCTGAGGTAGCACGGCAATTTCCAAGAAGCCTGGCACGGCTTGCCGGTTACAGGGTGCATCGTCCAAACCTGGGCACATACGAAGGCCGCTGCCCTTCCCTACTGCTTGACGACGCTGCTCCGGGGACAGGCGCCGTGGACGCACTGCTACCCGAACAGGAGGCACTCATCAGCGCGTGGAGAAACGGCGCGGTGGGACCTGACACCTTACACATGACACCTCCAGTCTCCCCGCATCCCGTCATGCAAAGCTACGATGTGGAGCCGGCCGATGATTAGCGGTGACCATCGCCTCGTGCTGTGCCGAGTGCTGATCCTGCAGCGCAAACTCGCAAGAGAGCTTCTCGGCCCAAACCTTTGCGCCAATCCGATCTGGGACATGCTGCTCGATCTCTATGTCGCCGACCGGGAAGGCGAATTGCTCTATATCTGGCCGCTTAGCCTTGCCGGCAACATTCCGATTTCCAGCGCCCACCGCAAGATCGATCTCATGGTGCAGAAGGGCTTCGTTGTGCGCACCGTCGATGAAAGCGATCGACGGCGTGTCGGCATCCAACTGACGGCGTCGTTCCGGGATTTGCTCGATCAATTGTTCGACAACCTGACGCAATTGATCATGACGTACTGCTGCCAGCATGGATCCGGTCACGGAGATGATCTCGGCCACCGCTGATCGACGGACCTTTCGCCGCGGCTCAATTGTCCGGTCCGGGAGTGCGATTTTCCCGGCAATGCCAGAGGCGCAGAATGAATATCGTAGCGTTCGAGATTTCGTAGTGCAGCTCGTAATTGCCGACGATGATTCGCCGCACCTCGCGAGGATCAAACGCATCCAGCCTCTCGCCAAGGCGGGGGTAATCCAGCAATCGGTTCGGTGCGCGCGCCAATTGCTGGACGATGCGCGCCGCGGCATCTGGGGCGACGGGCTTCAGATGTTCATGGAGGCGGACAAGATCGCTGGAGGCCTTGCTGGTCCACTGAATGTTCATGCCAATGGCGGCGCCAGCGGATCATCAGTGGAAAGGCTTTCGGCCCAGGCAACGATGCTCTGATGATCGATCAAGTTGCCACGGTCCACATCATGCAGCGCTTCGAGGGTTAGCTGATGCCGCTCCTCTTCCTGGTCGATCCACGCTGCCAACGCCTGCTTCATGATCCAGCCTCGAGACCGGTCCATCCGTTCTGCCAGGATATCCATCTTGTCCGCAAGATCGGCGGAAACATGCGCGGTTATGACACGGGTAGCAGCAGCCATGCGATTAGCCTTCAATCAATGTGATTGGAAATTAATCAACCTGCCGAGTTGATGCAAGGACCGAAGTCGTTCATGTCGGCAACGCCGCCTTTTCGAGCTCCGCGATTTTGTCGCTGCAAATCTGGTGAACCACCCGGCCCAGTTCCTCGACCCGGTCACCCAGCCAGGTCAGTTCGTCTTCGTCGATCCGATAGTGCTTGCTATAGCGCGCCTTGGTGTAGGCTTCCTTCAGTTTCTGGAACATGGCCCGCTCGCGGCGAGAACCTTCAGGCCAGATGCCGACCATGCGGCGGTCGAGACGCTCGGCCTGGGTACGCAAAAAGGCGATGTTGTGGTTGTATGGCGTATAGGTCTGCAACACGAGAAGAAAACAGGAGTACAGTCTTTCTGCAGCTTGGTGCAGATCGAACACCGCCTTCTTCAGGTCGCCGTGCCCACGAGCATCGATGAAGCCTCGAAAATAACTTCCTGCACTTGGATGCCATTCCTCGAAATACTCCTTCGCCATCACCAACGCCTCCTTGGGCGTCTTCGGCTTGGGCTGATGGAGTTCGCGCTCGTCGGATTCGTACAGCGCGATGCCTTCCTTCGCCATTTCCAGGAAGAAGATGCGACCGTGGGCAAGACCGTCGTTCACTTCCTGGAGCGAATGCACGATGAAATTCACCGGCGTGCGCAAGGTTTTCTCGACCATGTACGCGCGGATCAACCGCTCCTCGCATTTCGCCCAGTACTTGGCGCGATCGGCAAGGTCCTTCTGGCTGACGATGATCAGGATGTCGTAGTCGCTCTTGTACTCGTTGGCCGAGAGCGGGGCATCGACCCAGTCACCGCGACTGTAGGAGCCGAACAGGATGATCTTGAGAATTTGCGCGCGCGAGCGCGGACCCGTCGCATGTTCGGTGGCCTCGCGAAATTCCTCGAAGATAACACCGACGACGCGCTCGAGCTCGCGCTGCTTGGCCGGCGGCAGATGATCAATTCCCGTACGCATGAGCCGTCACCCTAGACACAACACCGCAAGATTGCCCAGCACCAATTGCGCCGCGCAGCACACAATCATTGCGCCACCTTGCAATGATTTAACTCCTCCTCCCTCCCCTTGATGGGGCCAAGGGGTTGCCCATGTCCTCGATTTGTTCCATATCTCCAGCGCGAGACGGTAAATGCTGGCACCCGTCCTCAGGATAATCCTGCCAGGCATCATCACGCCCGTCCTCACTGGTCGGTCGGCTGGAGCAAAATCGCTCACGGCACACCTTAGTTCGAATGTCCCGCTTTTCCGGGACGCTTCGTTTCTGGCCGGCGCAGGCTATGTTGCCGATGCGCTCTCCGCACCTGTCACCGCGCAGATCCGACGCTCTGGACGATACCTCCTGCAGCGCCGATGCCGACATTGCACGCAGAGAAATCGAGGACATCGACGAGCATGAGCGGCAATTGACCGACCTGCTCTGCGCAGAGCGCCCTTGGCTGATCCGGTTCTTCCGCCGCCAGTCCCGGTTTGCCTCTCACGACGAAGCGGACGATCTTGCCCAGGAAGCCATCACCCGGTTTCTGCGCGCCGACCACTCCACCTCCCTGGCAACCCCGCAAGCCTATCTGCGGCGCATCGCGCAAAATCTTCTGATTGACCGGGCGGAACGCGGCTCCACCAAGATCGCCGAGCGGTCGGTGGGACTGATGGAAATCCATGACCTGGTTGCCCCTGACGATCAACACCGCGATCTGGTCGGCCGCGAGGAACTTCACCATTTCAATGCGATATTGCAGCAGCTCAAACCCCGAACCCTTGAGATATTCCTTCTGAGCCGCGTTGAGGGGTACACCTACAAACAGATCGCCAGTAAGCTCGGCGTGACCGTCTGGGGCGTCAAGTGGCATATGCTGAGAGCGATCGAACATGTTGACCGAAATCGGGGCACCCGATGAACATGGGGTACTGGTTCTCCCGCTCGCGCCGGATCGAGCGGCAAGCCTCCCGCTGGGTCATGCTCATGATCGACGATCCGCACAAGTATTCGGGTCGCGTGCAGCGGTGGATGGAGCGGAGTCCTGAACATCGCGCGACCTATAGCCGCATAGTCGCGGGACTGGGCCGTGCCGGAAACGCGGCCGCGATGTTACCGGAACTGCAGGAATTCATGGTGCGCAAAGCTACTCCGCCAGCGAGACAAGCTCGCAGCCCGCTGGCTCTCGCGGCCCTCGCCGGACTGGCTATCATTAGCGTGGCGGCACTTTATCAGTTCAAGGCTGGTGATCCGCGTCCTGTGCCGATAGCCACCGCGAATATCTTCAACGCCGAGCCCGGCAAGAAAACAATCGAGCTCGCCGACGGATCGCACGTCACCTTGTTTGGCGCGACAAGGCTGGCCGTGCGCCTCAGCGCGCATGAGCGGCGCATCGATCTGTTGAGCGGACGAGCGCGCTTTGAAGTCAGCCACGACGCCTCGCGTCCCTTTGTCGTTATCGCAGGGGGCGGCAGTGTCACCGCGCTGGGCACATTGTTCGAAGTCGAGGTCGGAGCGAAGGTCGCTGTACACCTGCTGCGCGGGCGGATCCGGGTGGTCATGCCCAAGGCCGTGCCGGCCAGTACCCCCCGCGATGTCATCCTGACAGCGGGTCAGGATGTGTCCTACACATCTGAGGGCAGTGCCGATGAAGCCGCTGGTCACATTGCGCCTGCTCAGGCAGCACGAGACGAGGCTGGTACGGATGGCCCGAAGCGAACATTTGACGACGTGCCGGTGTCCACGATCGTTGCTGCCGCGAATAGGCAGTTCGACGTTCAGATCGAACTGGCCGATCCGTCCATCGGCCAGGAAAAAATCTTTGCTGAACTAAATTTTTTGAACCCTGAATCCGTTGCCCGAAAACTGGCGGAAATCCTCGATCTTTCCATAGACCGCAGCCGTCCCAGACGCCTTCGTCTGACGAGAACCAACTAACCACTTTTCTCGTAACCCGGTCTTCCCCTGTTGACCCCGCCGGAATGTGAAGGGCGGACCAACAGGGGGTACGACATGAGACCAAATCGGGGAGTTCTTCTGGCAGGCGCAGCCATTCTCGCGCTTGCAACTACGGAAACGGCCTGCGCACAGGATACCGGCCAGCAGACCTACGATATTGCCGAAACCGACCTCAAATACGCTCTTGGCGCCGTGGCCCGCCAGGCCGGCTTCGAACTGGTCGTGCGCAGCGATGCCGTTCAGGGCAAGCAATCCGCGGCAATCCACGGAAACTATACCCCGCGCGAAGCGATCGAGCTGCTGCTTCGCGGCAGCGGACTTCGTGCGGAAATCAAGGACGGAACGATTTTCGTCAGCAGAGTTCCGGCCGCCACCCCGGCCAAAATCAGCGCAGGCACGGAGACATCTGAGATCCTCGTGACCGGCTCGCGCGTTCGCGGGGCACCGATCGCATCGCCCACCATCAGCATCACCCACGCGGACATGGTCAATGCGGGCCAAACGCGCATGGCCGATGTGGTGCGCGATATCCCGCAGAATTTCGGCGGCGGAACCAATCCGGGGATCGGCTTTGCGGTCCCGGAATCGAAGGGTAATAGCCTGGGCAGCGCTTCGTCGATCAACCTCCGCGGTCTGGGTTCGGACGCCACGTTGACGCTGCTCAACGGCCACCGGCTGACCTACAATGCGGCTGATCAGGGCATCGACATCTCCGCCATTCCACTTGCCACGGTGGAGCGTATCGAGATCGTGGCCGATGGCGCCTCGGCGCTTTACGGCTCGGATGCGGTTGGGGGCGTTGCCAATATCATCCTCAAGTCCGATTTCGATGGCGTCGGGATCAGCGCGCGCATTGCCGGATCGACCGAGGGTGGCGGCTTTCAACAGCAATACGGCGCAACGGCAGGACAGGTATGGAATTCGGGCGGAGTGATCGTCGCCTACGAGTTCGAACGCGACAATGCGCTCATGGGCCGGCACCGGGACTACACCAAGGACCGCCCGGCCCTCACCCTGTTCCCGTCCATCAAGCGGCACAATGTCCTTGTGAGCGCGCACCAGGAACTGACGAGTTCGCTGACCTTTTCCGTCGATGCTCTCTACAACCGGCGGCGAACCGAGCGCAGCTACGCCTCGACGACTGACCCGGATTTTCAGGTGGCGGGCAACTACCGGGGGGACAAGTCGAACGCCTATGCCATCGCGCCCGAACTTGCCTGGGACCTTGGCGCCACGCGCCTCACGCTTTCCGGCATGTATGGCGTTGACAGAACGCACTACCTCGCCAATGTCTATCGTGGCGGCAGCCTCATTTTCCAGTCGGCCGGGTGCTACTGCAACAAGGCCCAGGCAATCGAACTGTCGGGCGAGACCCCGCTGTTTGCCCTCGGCGGCGGGGATGCCCGGATCGCCTATGGCGCGGGATACCGCAACAACGACCTTCACGGGTTCCGCACCCTCGGCGCGGTACAGGACATCCGGGCCTCGCAGGACAGCTACTACGGCTTTGCCGAGTTGAATCTGCCGCTCGTCGGCCCGCAAGACGAACTGTCGTTCTTGCACCGCCTCAATGTAAGCGCGGCCGTGCGCTACGAGGACTATCCGGGCATCGACCGGATCGCGACACCCAAGCTCGGCCTGATCCTGGCTCCGAGCGAGGACTTCGAGATCAAGGCCTCGTGGGGCAAGTCCTTCAAGGCTCCCACGCTCTACCAGGGCTACAGCGACAAGGTCGCGGTGGTGGACGCTGCTGTCTACTATGGCGGGGGCAGCTACCCCTCGTCGGCCCAGGTGCTGGAAGTTACCGGTGGCAACCCGAACCTGAAGCCGGAACGGGCATCGACCTGGACGGTGACATTCGCGGCGCATCCGGTCGCAGTGCCCAATCTCCGCTTCGAGATCAGCTACTTCAATGTGCACTACCGTGACCGGGTACTGCAGCCGGTCACCTATCTCTCGCAGGCATTGAGCAACGCCGTTTACGCGGACCAGGTATCCTTCGACCCTTCGGTTGCCGACCAGCAGGCCGCGCTCGCCGATGCCCTGTTCTACGACTATTCTCCGGCGGGCTACGATCCTGCCGCGGTCGTCGCCATCGTCACCAACAACTATCAGAACATCGCACGCCAGGTTGTCCAGGGCGTCGATGGATCGCTGCGCTACCAGGCCGATGTCGGCGCGGCGGGTCGCCTGTTGTTCAACGCCTCGGCCTCGTATCTGGAAAGCCGGCAGCAATCGAGCCCGCTGCAGCCCAGCGCCGCCCTTGCCGGCAACATCTTCAATCCGCCCCATCTTCGCGGACGTTTCGGCGTCACCTGGGAGAACGGGCCCTTCACCGCTGCCCTCAATGGAAACTACATCGGCCCGGTCAAGGACATACGCTCTGCGCCCTCGGTTCGCGTCGGCTCGATGACCACGTTCGATATCAACCTGCGCTACGAGTGGGGGCCGGGCAACGAAACCCTGAGCGGGCTCAGCATCGGGCTGTTTGTCCAGAACGCGCTCAACACCCGGCCCGATCTGATCGACTCGCCCCGGCTCTACCAGGCCCCCTACGATTCGACGAACTACTCGCCATTCGGCCGGGTGCTGGCCTTGAGCCTTGCCAAGAAATGGTAGCGAACGCCTCCTGCCTGAAGCCGGCGACCTTGTCCCTTGCCGCCGCATTCGCCGCGTTCACTGCCACCCCGGGCGCCGCGCAGGCCGGCGTCCGGGGAACCCGGGATCCTTGCGCAGGCGTGCTGGCAAGCCCGTTCGCCTCGCCTTCCCAACGGACCGCCTCTGCCCGGGATCTCGTGAGGCTGAGAGACGTTGGCTTCTACACCGGCTTTGCTCGCAAGAGCCCCCTCGGTGTCGCACCGGACGGGCGCAGGATCGGCTACGTGATCACACGGGCCGATCCTGAGACCAACGCCTGGTGTCAGGCGCTCGTTGTCCAGGATTTGGATGCGCCCGAACCGCGGGTCGTGGACACTGGCGGCACGTATATTCCCGTCATCCGCTATATTCGCGGCAACCGCACGAACACAGGCGCACCCGATGTGATCCGCCCGGCCTGGTCGCCCGATGGCAAATGGCTCGCTTACCGCAAGCGCGTGGACGGCATCACGCAGGTGTGGCGTGTGCGCGCCGATGGCAGCGAAAGTCACCAGGTGACCCACTCGGACGTCGATGTCGCCGACACCGGGTGGTCCCCTGACGGCAAGAGCCTGCTTTTCACCCGCGAGACCGGCGTGCTGGAAGCCGATGAGGCCATCAGGCAGGAAGGCCACGTCGGGTATCACTACGACGCGCGAACAACGCCCTTCTCGGGGATGGAACCGGCCGTTTCCGGACCGCGTCCGCTCGAATACCTCGCGATCGATCTTGCGACCGGCAAGATCCGCCCTGCCACCGAAAGCGAGAGGCACATTCTGGGAGAGCCAACTTTCGAGGGCCTTCCGGCCGGTTCCTCGAATGTCACGCAAAGCCGCGACGGCACCCTTATCTGGACCACCGCCAGCGACCCGAAACTCCTGATGAGTCCCCGGACCATCTGGCTCAAAAATTCTGGCGGGCCGGCTGTCGCATGCACCGCGCCCGCCTGCCGCGACATGAAGCGCGATGTCGAAGCGCTGTTCTGGGACGGCACCGCCGTGCTTTTCCTGAAGCGGGAAGGCTGGGCGGACGCCAGGACCGTACTCTACCGATGGGCGCCCGGAGCCGCCGCGCGCCGCCTTCACGAAACCGAGGATCTCCTGATGGGCTGCACGCTCACGGGACAACACCTGCTGTGCATGCGCGAGGGCACGCGCCAGCCCCGCAGGATCGTGAGCATCGACACCCGCACGGGAAAGGAGACGGTGATCTACGACCCGAACCCGGTCTTCCAGAACCTGAAGCTCGGTCGGACCAAGCGCCTCTACTGGCGTAATCGCTATGGTTTGCCGGCCTTCGGGGATCTCGTGCTGCCGCCGGGCTATGCCGGGGAAAAGCCGCTTCCCCTCATCGTGGTTCAATACATAACCCGGGGTTTCCTGCGAGGCGGCACGGGCGATGAATATCCGATCTGGCTATTCGCCGCCCATGGCTTTGCGGTGCTGAGCGTTCAGACCCCGCCGATGTTCCACGAGAGCCTGCCCGACGGCACGGTGCGAACCTGGCAGGAGGCCGAAGCCGCCGATACCAAGGGCTGGCGCGAAAGGTGGAGCACCCTCACCTCGGTGCTGGCGGGAATTGCCGCGGCGAAAAACGAAGTTTCCATCGATCCTGCGCGCATTGGCATTACCGGCCTTAGCGACGGGGCAACCACGGTGCAGTTCGCGCTGGTCAACGTGCCCAATACGTTCGCAGCCGCGGCCGTATCATCGTGTTGCATGGGGCCGGTGTCCATGCGTGTAACCGGTGGCCCGGCCTTCTATGCGCAGCTGCGCGGCGCAGGCTATCCCTCGCTGGCGAAAGACGATCCGGCCTTCTGGAGGGCGCTGTCGCTGGCCGAGAATGCCGGGCGGATCAGGGTGCCCCTGCTCATGCAGCTCGCCGATCACGAAGCCCCGCTGGGGCTCGATGCCTACACGCGCCTGCACGATCACGGCGCTCCGGTGGACCTCTTCGTGTTTCCGGGAGAATATCACACCAAGACGCAGCCCGCCCATCGTCTCGCCATCTACGAGCGCAACCTGGCCTGGTTCGATTTCTGGCTGGGCGAACATGCCGGGCCGTACGTACCGCAATCGGATGATGTACGGCGATGGCGCGCGATGCGAGAAGGCCTGGCCACGACACACACGCCCTGACGGCCGTCACGCCGCACTTTGCTCCCGAGACAGAACGCTGCGCACCCACATCTCGACATCGAGCAATTTCAGGATACGCAAGGACGCCTGCCCCGTCAGCGGCGCATTGCCGTCGAGCGCGGCAGCGAGGACTTCGATATCCAGCAGCCCTCGCCCGGCCAGTTCACCTTGACAGAGCCAATCGCGGATCTGCCTGCGATCCCGTTCAAGAACGCGCACCACGAACCCGTCGGGACCGCCCTTCTCGCGGCGATCGAGGATTTCAGGAGGAAGGCGATCGGCAAAGGCCCGCCGCGCGATCCAGCGATCACGCCCGCCCCTGCACCACAGCGATGCCGGGATGCGCAGGCACAGTTCGACGACTGGTTGGGCCAGCAGCGGGGAGATGATGGGGCGGTCCCGCTCGCGCGCCAGGCCTTCGAGATGGTTCTGGATGTTCATGATCGAGGCGATGTGCCCGGCCTTTCCCGGTGTCGCCCCGCGCGGGGCAACGAGCCAGGGATGATCGAGGCGTGCCGGAGAACCATTCCTGATCCGCTCGTTCAGAAAGGTCAGATCGCGCGGCCAGCGAAAGCCGGGAGAGCGCAGCCAGGCCCGCCGCATGGCTTTGCCCAAGACATGGAGCACACTGGTTTGCGCCAGGCGCGCAAGGTCGCGGGCGGTCACCAGGGCCGCGAGCGGTTCGCCCCGCCGCAGATGATCGGCGACCGGAGCCGCGGAAAGGAGGTAGCAGAAGACATTGTCCCCGCCCCCGCCACCGAGGTACGCCCCTGCCCCGAATTCATCGGCCATCTGCTGGCAGGCCCGGTCGATCGACTGCGCGAAGCCGCGTGAAATCGGGCGCGGCAGGTGCGCGCTGTCGCATTGTGTCAGATCCACCGAATCGATATCCTCGAACCTTTCGACGAGCGGTGCACCGCAGGCCCTGGCCATCGCCCGCGCATAGTGCCGTTCATCGCCCAGCGGTTCCTGTGTCGCCATGGTGAGGCCGGTGAAGCGCGCGCCGATCGTTGAAAGACTGGCCGCCACGATCGAGGAATCGAGCCCGCCCGACAGGGTCAACACCATGTGCTCGTAGGGCATCGTCAGCGACCGAACGCATTGCACGATCGTCTTGCGCAGGAGCGAGGCCGCCTGCTCCTCGTCGAAGAGCTGCCTATCGCGCGCCGCGAAAGTCCAGGGCGACCATAGTGCATCGATCGCCGGATGCTCGGCGTGGATGGACAGGCGCTCTCCACCGAGCAGTTCGGTCAGCCCGCGAATGCAGGATCGTGCCCGTCGCAGTTGGCTCGCCTGGAGATGGACGGCGAGTTCCTCCCAGTCGATGTCCAGGGGCAGTTCCCCGCACTGGCTGGCAATGTCGATGTCCGAGGAGATGACGGTCACGCGGTCCTGCAAGTGGTAATAGCAGGGCATGCCGGCAGAGGGATCGCGGATGACGGAAACCTCGCTGCCTTCACCGCGCACGACAAACGCGACATATCCGCCCCAGAACTCGCGCACCAGCGAGGCGCCGGCGGATTTCAGAACAGCGTCGCAAGCCAAGGACTTGAGCGTAGTCAGGCTGGTGTCGCCAAGGCCGGAAAAGACCTGCCCGAGAAGGATCAACTCACCCTCGCTGGTAACCGAAGTCACGACCGAGCAGCTGGTCACCATGCGCAGGCGACCTGACGAGATCATGCGGGCATCAGGCCCCAAGAGGCGCTGCGCGCGCTCGATTCGCTGATCAATCTCCGGCGACTGCCATCCAGGATGCGGCAGGATCCAGGCGATGTAGCGCGGCCGGCTCATACGGCCAGGATCGGCGTGAACTGGCGAACGCGCTCGAGGCTATCGTTGAGGAGCGTATCCCCGGCCTGGACCCAGGCATGGGCCTGGAAAGGGTTGATCGCAACGCCGATCACGAGCTCGCAGGCGTGTCCGCTCGCACGCAGCGTTCCGGCGAGCGCGAGTGAACGAGACAGGCAATTGCGCAATGGCGTGACCAATAGCCCCGCCGCTTCGAAGGCCCAGCAGATCCGCCTCGCATCCTCGAAAATGTTCGTACCGGCATTGTGCTCGAGCCGGCATGCCGATAGCTCGCTGACGAGATCAGAGAGCGGGCGCGTCTTCAGCTCATGCTGGGAGCGCTTGAGAGCCCAGGCTGCGCGCGCCTGGCGCCACGCACCAATGGGCAAACGCTCTGTGTCGAGCAGACTTGTCGCAGGATGAAATGCAGGCATGAAGGGCAGAATTGAACCCTGCCCGCTTACCTGCTCCAAGATGCCATCGCGCACCAGGCCATCCAGTATCGCGGGATCTCCATCCTCCGGATGGTGCTCGTCCACAAGCCGCAAGAAGGCCGCTTCGCACCGCGCGGGAAGCCCGAAATACCGGTCGCTGCGAAGATCGAGAAAGATGGCGCGTTCACCGAGACGGGCAAACGAAACGCCTTGTGCCAGAACCAGGCCCATGCCCAAGCCCCTTGTGGAGCGGTGCACGCCCGAAGGCGCACACCGCGGGTAGAAGTCAGTCGTCGGAAATGCCGGTCTGGATCCGAAGACCGACCTGGTCGGCGGCAACGTCGCCGTTGCCCTCGGTGCGCTCGCTGACCGCGCCGAGTTCGATCACACCCTCTTCGATGTGCTGGGTTTCACGTTCCATGGGAACCTCCTTCTGTCTGCCGCGGGATTGCGGCCTGAAGGATGCTATGCCCGGGCGTGCGTATACCCGATCACATAAGTTCCCAATCTGGGAGGGATGGCAGGGGCGTGCCGATAGCCGATCCCTGACACCCTAAAACGCTCGTCTTTCAAGGGACATAGATCGCGCGGACAATGGCCGGCACCCGCCGCAACCGGCGCCTGTGGTAGGCGCGTATCGCCGCGATCGCGGTCGAAGCCGGACCGGCGGCCAGCGCGCTCCAGACCGTCATGAGTTCGGCTGACCGGTCGCCGAGCTGGAATTCATGAAGGCGCGCGAGGTGGAGTCGGCTGCCGATAGCCTCGATCGCCGCGCCATGTTCGCCATTACGCGACGAACGACCTACCACTGCGAATAGGTCGCTCGTGGCCTGGACAATGGCTTCGGGATCGTCGTCGCGCAGCGCCAGCAAGCGTGGCAGCAGATCTTCTGCGTCAGCGCCGAAATCGCGGTGCCGCAAGGCAAGGCGCACGACATCCTGGTGCCATGCATAGAGGTTTGCAAGGGCACTGGCTTCGAAGTGCGGGACCTCGAAACCGCCCCCTGCCTGATGGTGCAACAGCCTTTCAGCGGCTAGGCGCTGCATGGCATCGCGCACCGGCGAAATGCTGGTCCCGAATTCCTGGGCGATGCTGTGCGAAATGACCGGTGTTCCAGGCCGGAACCGGCCGTGCATCACCTCGCGCTTCAGGCGCTGGTAGGTGAGTTCGGCGGTCACCGGTTCTGGCGCCACGCGCGAAAACCTCAGGCGCCTGCCGCCGACGGCGGATGATCGCCGGCAGGCCGGACCTGCTTGCCCAGGGTTTCCAGATAATAGTCGCCGATGCACTTGATCGTGTGATCCTTGAGACCGGCAAAGTGATCGACGATGAAGCCTACCGGGAATTTCATGTCGCTCTCCATGAACAGGAGCGGCACGAGAAGGTAGGAGACAGGCAGGCCGAGCGCTGCCGCGCACTTGATGTGCAGATCGATGGTCGAGCGGGGATTGCCCGCTTCGATCTCGCGAATCCAGCGCGCACCGATGCCGATCGTGCCGGCCAGTTGACGCTGCGTGATGCGTGCATGCTTGCGCCGCTCCTCGATGGTTCTGCCGGACAGCAGCTTCATCTCGTCCAGCAATTCATGGCCGCTTTGGGCACTGAGATATCGGGACATGTCCAGGACTCCCTGAAAACCGCCCAAAAAGGTTCGGAGCTTGGCCCGACAATCTCTATTGCTGGTGCCTTATACGCCGACGGTCAAATACAACAGTTTCCAAATTGAGAAGAACTTGCGCACACACTCTTTGGAAGAGGCCACAAGAACCGCTTTAAACACGCAAGACAGGCAAGAAACGGCGATTTCACAATTTTAATTGAGAATGCGCCTTGAGCAACCGACTGTCGTCCGTTGCTTCAAAGCCCAGGAGTCCGGCGATGTAGAGGTCCCGCACCGTAGGGGCTGCGGCAAAATCGGTAGATTCGCCCAACCTTGCTCGGATCGCATCCATGCGCTCGGCAAGTTGCGGGGTGGCCCCCACGAAGTGCGGCGTGCTCCCGCAGCTGCGAGCGAAGCGCTGCGTAACGAGTTCGGCCGCGATGTCACAGGGGGCAAGCCCTTCCAGCACGCTCACCGCAACGCCCAGTGTCTGCCCATAGGGAATGAACGCGCCGACAAGGCCGGCAAGGCGGCAGTGGCAGGCAAGGTACAGCGACACGCCGTCAGCGGACAGCATCAGCTTGTAGGTTCTCGATTTGCGCATCGTGCTGTGACCTCCCTTCAGCGATTCGCCGCTTCTTCCCCTGTTGAGACGCTCCTGGCCGAAAATCGGGCAGTTCAGGCTGTGCGCTGCGCGCAATAATGGGTGCTTTCAAGGCCGATAGCGGAACTCCAGTGCCGATGTGGGCGCTTGAGTGCCCCGACAAGGTCTTGAGTGCCCTCGTTCTTGCAGCACTCCCCCACTCATCGTCATGACAATGGTCGACCCACAGGGAACGGAACGCCTTGGCCCGACAGCCCCGGCTTACCGCCAAAGCCCTGGTTCAATCACCAATGATCCCCCGTTCGTTTCCGAAGCGGGAACGTTCCCGCGAAAGGAGGCCTCGTGCCCGATGCCCGACCCCATGCGCATGGCACTACTCGCGATGCTCCCCTTAATGCCGCTCACGGCGTGCAACGTGGCGGCGAGGTTGGATCCGCCACCGCCCATCCGCCCGCCAAGCCGCATCGTTGCCACCTCGCATGGCTTCGCGATCGAAAGGATCGGCCCTGATGAAGAGCGGCATTCCAGCGCTGCGCTGGTCCCGCTCGGCCGCACGATCCGCCTCGATCCGGCGCTTCTTCCGTTTCCCTCGTCCTTTCCCATCAGGAGCACGCCCCATGCCCCTTCCCCGCAAAACGATCCAACGCAGGCGATCGGCGACCGCCACGATGCTGGTTCTCAGCCTGATCGGTACGACGCCGTCCCTCGCCCAGACAGGACCGACAACGACCGGTAGCGATGCCCAGGTTCTGAGCCAGGCGGCGGAGGCCGCGCAGCGCCAGCTCCACCAGACCTTCACCAACCTTACATTCGAGGAATTCGGTCCCGCCCCGATCAAGGGCGCGATCTACCAGGCCTTCGCCGGCGGGCGGGTGATCTACTATGCCCCGGCGAGCGGCCACATAGTCTTCGGCACGGTCTACGACAGGAACGGCCTCAACGTGACCGCGCTGGCCCAGGAGGCCAGCGCCAGGAAGCGCTTCAAGCTCATTGATCCCAAGAAGGCGCTGGCCATCGGTCCGGTCGCAGCACCCACCGTGATCGAGTTCACCGATCCCGACTGCCCCTATTGCCGCGCGCTCGACCGGTTCTGGGCGGCCAAGGCCGCCGAAGGCAAGCCGGTACGCCGCCTCATCTATTTCGTGAGCAAGATCCACCCGCAATCCGCGGCCAAGGCCGAGCATATCCTGTGCTCGAAGGACCAGGCCGCCGCCTTCCACGCCATCTACGCCGGCGCCGATCCGCAAACGCTACTGACCTGCGAGGAAGGCAAGGCGCGCGTTGCCGAGGATGCAGCACTGGTCGAGGCGATGGGCATTGGCGGGACGCCGACGCTAATCGCCGGCGGCAAGCTCATCTCAGGCTTCCGCCAGGCCGAGCTCGAGGCCTTCCTCGACGGCAAGCAGGCCGGGCATTCTGTCGAAAGCGAGAGCGGCGACAATGCCGCGCGCTGACCTGCAACACCCCCATCTGGCGGACGCCAGCTGCCTGGCCTTCGATGCCGCGGCGCGGCGGACCGGAATGCCGGCACGCGCGGTCCTCTCGGAGCCGCCCGCCTCGCGCGACGGCAGGCAGCGATATTCCATCGATGCCGAAAGGCTCAAGTCCCGGCGGCTCCCATCTGATGGAGCACAAACAATGATCCCAAAACTCCGGCGGAATGCCCTCGCCGTCCCCAACATGCTCGCCAATCTTGGCCTCCCCCTGGCCCTGATGGTGCTCTTCAGCACCGGTGCCCACGCCTTCACGGCACCGGCGGTGGGCGATCTTGGCTACGACATCTACGACATCGTCGTGAACAAGGGCGTCAAGGGCCCGCTCGGCTTTGTCGGCGGCGTCGCGGCCTTCCTCTTCGGCGTCTCGCGGCTCTTTTCCAACGTCATGGTCGGCATCCCGACCATCGTTGCCGCGGTGTGCCTGATCAAGTCGGACACCATCCTCCAGACCTTTGGAATGGTGATCTGACATGCGGTGCGCGGACCTTTCGGGTTGTCCCCTTGGCCCGCGGGGCCCGCGCACCGCGCCCCGGACCGAAGGCCGATGGTCGGCCTTTGGAAAATGGCGCCTGGCGACAGGTGTCATGAAGCAGGAGGAGAAGGGCATTGGACGAACGTCTGCCCCAGTATCTGCACGGCCCGGTCCAGATCCTATGGTTCGGCTCGGACGAGTTCATTCTGGTCATGTCGACGATCTTCGTTGCCGCCATCGTCGGCGGGATCGTCGGATGGACGCTCATCGGCGCCCTTCTCCTTTTCATCCCCTGGAAGCGGGCCCGCCCGCGCGGCTTCCTCTCCCATCTCGCCTGGCGCTGGGGCCTCGTGCGCTTTGCCCACTACCCGGGTCCCACCCAGACCCGCTTCTTCGAGTGAGACCGACAATGGCGCTGTTTCGCAATGGCATTCGTGGCGACAAGGACGTGGCCTCGCGGCCCGACCCACTCGCGGGCAAGCCCGCAAGTTTCGGCATCCATCGCTACCTGCAAGGCTCGGCCAACCTCTTCGAGGAAAACCGGCTCCTCAAGTTCGCGATTTGCGGAACGCTGGGGGTGACGGCGGTACTGGGCATGCTGCTCTACACCACCAACCAGAACCAGCGCACGGTGATCGTGCCCTTCGGTGCGGGCGGCGATCTCTACGTCACCGGCAATACGCCCTCGTCAGGATACCTGCGCACCATGACCCGCAATGTGGTCAGCCTTGCCGGGACATATTCGGCCTACAGCGCCGATCGGCAGTTCCAGGAACTGCTGAGCCTTGCGCATCCCAGCGCCTACAACGGCCTTCGCGACAGCTTCAACGCCATTCTCGACGAGCTCGCGAGCAATCCGACACTCTCGATTGCGACCTACGTCCGGTCCGACCAGCCCGTGACCTGGACCAGGAGCGAGATCGTGGTGCCCGTCGAGAAGGTGCGCATCATCGGCGGGGTCGTGCGCAAGTTCCGGGGCAATTTCCGGATCGGCTACGCGATCGACAACGGCCGCTTCTGGCTCACCCGCCTCTCCGAGGAAAAGTTCGATGCCGAAACCCACTAGGCGCAGCCCAAAACGCGCGGGCGACACCGCGCTGCTCGCCGCCGTCATGGTCGCGCTTCCCACCCCCGCGCCGGCGCAGACCGTGATGGCCCTGCCCGACCAGACGAGCACCATTCGCCTCTCCAACCGCGATATCAACCATGTGGTCTGCGAGGGCGGCGAGATCGAGGACGTGCGCTTTTCCGCGGAGAAGGCGATCGCGGTTGAAAAGGCCCGATCGGACGCCTGGATCAAGTTCCTGGTGAAGGAAATCGATGAGCTGGGCGCGGTCACCAGAAGCTACGTCACCACTCCTTCGGAATTCTTCGTCTCGTGCAATGGCGCGATCTACACGCTTTATGCCGAACCTTCGGATATTCCGGCGCAAACCGTGACCCTGGCCCCGGGGCGCCCCCAGCGTGCAAAGGCCAACGCCGATCTGCTGGGCCCCCTGGTCGAGGAAGAACGCGCGGTTTCTATCAGCCTTGCCATGCTGCAGGACCGGCTGCCCGCAAGCTTCGCCGCAGTAGCGCCTGCCTCGGGCACGATCGCGCTCCCCGCCCTTCCCGGCATTGAACTGACGGAACGCCGGCGCGTCGCAGTCGAAGGCGCGGAGCTTTCGGCATCGGAATACCTTGTCAGCCCGGCGGCAAGCGTGACTCTCGACGAGCGCAACTTCCTCGACCGGAGCCTTGGCACCAACATCTTCGCGGTCACGCTCGACCGTCTCGTCCTCAAGGCGGGCGAGACCGCGCGCCTCGTCGTCATCCGCAGGGGAGAGGCGCAATGAGCAATGACACGCGCCGCCCGGGGAACACGCGTCCGGCGCACAGCGGGCATGAAGGTAAGCCCGAAGGCAGGGAAGCCGACAAGGACATCCGCCCCGGAACGCCCCTGATGCATCCCTCGCTTGTCGATGTGCTGCGCGCGCGCTGGGACACGCTCGGATCGGGCACGCGCCTTCGCGTCAAGCAGGCAACACTTCTCGGCGCCGTCGGGCTGCTTGGCTATGCGCTCTATACCGCCAGCAGCGCGGGCGATGAACCCGAGGCCGACACGCCCGAAGCATCGACCCTCAACATGGGCGCGGGCCTTCGCGGCGACAGCCTCGAGGAGAAGCTGCGCGGCGATTTCAAGAAGGTCCTCGACGACCAGAAGCTGCTGGGCGACCGGCTCGCCGCGATCGAGGAAGGCAAGGCTCCGGGCCAGGCCGGCGCCCCGGCCCTCGGCGAAGACCTGGGCGATCTGCCACCGGCACTGGACGGAGACATACCCTCCTTTCCGCCCCCGCCCGAAGGCATTCCCGACACCATCACGGCCATGCCGCCGCTGCCGCCCTCAGCCCCGCCTGCACCGCCTGTCGAGAAGGTGGTTGGCGCGATCGGGTCTGCGACGAGCCCGGTGCTCGCCAAGGGCACCGAGGGAGCGGCAGCGGACTCGAAAAAAAAGAATCGGACGATCTATTTACCGCCTGGTTTCATGAAGGCGCGGCTCCTGACCGGCGTTGATGCCCTGGCAAGCCGCGATGCGACCTCGAACCCCGAGCCGATCATCGCCCGGGTCCAGGCGCCGGCCGTCCTGCCCAATGACGTCAAGGCGAACCTCTCCGGGTGCTTCGTCATCGGCAATGCCACCGGCAGCCTCGCCAAGGAGCGGGTCGAGGTCCAGCTGGTGAGCCTCTCGTGCGTCGACTTCGATGAACATTCCGTCGTCGATCAACCGGTCAAGGGCTTCTTCGTCGATGCCGATGGCAAGAAGGGCCTCTCGGGCCGCGTGGTGACGCGGGCCGGGGCCGCCCTTGCCCGCAGTTTCATAGCCGGCACCATCAGCGGGATCAGCCAGAGCGTCGAGAATACCTTTGGTGAAACCTCGACCTCGGCGCTCGGCACGGTGCGCTCGCTCGACGCCGCCGATGCCGCGAAGACCGGCATCGCGGGTGGGCTTTCCAAGTCCTCGGACAAGCTCACCGACTTCTACCTCGATCTTGCCCGCCAGGCGGGGCCAATCGTCGAGGTGGGCGCCGCCAAGGACGTGGTCGTCGTCATCCAGGAGGGCGTTGCCCTCGAAATCAAGCCCGGCGCGGGATCGCAGTTCTGATGCCCTGCTTTCCCTCATTGCACCGCTGCTCAACATCCGGAGAAGCCCCCATGGTCCTGCTCCCCGATTATTCCAAGCCGCGAGCCACGGGCCTGATTGCACCTGTTCTGATGGCCCTTGCAGCATCGCTTTCCGGCTGCGCCTCGCTCGGGTCGGTCATGTCGCCCTACCCGGAAAAGTTCTCCTGCAAGAACCCCGATCATGGTCAGTGCATCCACCCCGAGGACGCCTACGAGGACGCGCGCGCGGGCCGCAAGGGACGCTCGGATCCGGCCGTGACCAACGACAGGAAGCTGCTGCGCGATCGCGGCAAGGCTGCCGGTAACTTGCGCGACAGTGCCCGCGACGCAGCGGGCGCCTTCGCCGGCTACCGCGACAGCGTCTACCGCGAACTCCAGGGCCTGGTCGAGGCCCCGGTGACGCCGATGCTGAAGTCGGGCGAGACCGTGCGCACGCTGATCCTGCCCTATGCCGACCGGCAGCGGGCCGACCGGCTCTTCATGCCGCGCTACGTCTATTCGATCCTTGAACGCCCGACCTGGGTGGTGGGCGGTTATCTCGTAAAGCCCGTATCCCCTGCCGCGCAGCTGCCGGTGCTGGGACAGATCCGCGAAAAGCCCGTCGATGGCATCGCTACCGACGGCCCAGGGCATGCTGAACCCATGCCAGCATCGGAGACCGGCCAATGAGCGCCCGCCCCAACAGGGACAGGATCGGCGATCTCAGCTTCGCGGCGCTGCGCCGGCAGGTTTCGCGGGACTCCTACTCCGATCACCTCCCACTCGTCGCCTGGGCCGAGGAGGAAGGCGCGTTCCTCACGATCGACGATGGTTGGGGCTACGCCTGGGAACTGACACCCAGCGCCTACATGTTCGCACATGTGCACTCGGCGCTGTTGGGTCTGCTCAACATTCATTTCGAGCCCGGCACCGTGCTGCAGATCATCAGCTTTGCCGATCCGCTCATCGACGGCGCGCTTGATGCCTTCCTTGACCTCAAGACCCGCGACGATCCGCTGATCCAGGCTTCGGCGCGGCGCACTTACGATTACCTGCGCGACGGACGCCATGGGCTTGGCGCGCTGCACGGTATCCCGGTGCGGAACTTCCGCACCTTCCTGGCAGTCAAGACGCGCAAGCCATTGGGCCGCGATCCAAGGCGCCAGATCGAGGAGCAACTAGCACGCCTCGGGATCGCACCGATGCCGCCAGAGGCCCTGATGGCCTTCTACCGCCGCGTCTTCAACGGCGTGTTCACCTCGGCTCCGGGCCATTTCTCCAACGGCACCAGCGATGGCAGCGCGCCGCGCCCCTTGCGCAAGCAGATCATCGATGCCGGGCCGGACTTGCTGTTCGAGGGCCCCGAAGTCTTCCTCGGCGGCCAGGTCGCACGCTGCCTCACGCCAAAGGCGCCTGCGCGGCGGATCACCGCGGAACGGGCCAGTAGGCTGACCGGCGGAATCCGCGGATCTGCCGAGGACAGCGACCAGATCGGCGGCCCCTTCCTCTACACCCTGAACGTGCTCTTCGATCACAGCGCGTTCGAGATCCACAAGCGCGCGCAGATTCTCTCGGCCCAGAAGGCCGCAGGCTCCTTCGCGGTCGAGGTCGGCAAGCAGATCGAGGAAATCAGCTGGGTGCTCGACGAGGCCGGGAGCAGCCGCTTCGTGCGCGTCATCCCCTCGGTCTGGGTCTTCGGCGAAACCCGAGGGCAAGCGCGAGAAATGGCCGCGCGCGCAAGGCGGTTGTGGGAAGCCGAGCCCCTGCCCTTCATGATGCAGGAGGAAAGCTACCTCAATCCGATCCTGCTCCCCATGAGCCTGCCTTTCGGGCTCTATGCTGACGGCAAGACGCTGCGCATGCTCGAGCGCGATTTTCGCATGCCGGTGAAAGCCGCCGTGCTGATGAGCCCGATCCAGACCGACTTTCGCGGCGGCGGGCGTCCGGCCCTCCTCTACACCGGCCGCAAGGGCCAGCTCATCACGCTCGATCTCTTCGATCCACGCATCAACAACTACAACTTCATCGTCTCGGCCGAGTCCGGCGCGGGCAAGAGCTTCCTCCTCAACAACCTGTGCCAGCAGTACTACGCGAGCGGCGCGCTCATCCGCATCATCGATATCGGCGGCTCCTACCGCAAGCTCTGTACCCTGTGCTCGGGCCGCTACATCGACCTTGGCGAGGAACGCCTGGTCCTCAATCCCTTCGACCTTGGCCTTGCGATCGACGGCGAGGACAAGCAGTCCGCGATCGCCATGGCCGTTGCCATCGTCGCCGAAATGGCCAACGCGGCCACCCGCAAAGGCGTTTCCACCTCGGAATGGAACCTGCTCAAATCCGCTGTCCAGTGGACCATTGATACTGGCCGTGCCGAACGCGGCATCGATGCCGTGCGCGAGTGGCTCGGAAGCTATCCGGCCCAGACCCGGACCGATCTCGACAAGGTCGAGCATCTCCTCCCCGTCGCGCGCGAGCTGGCCTTCAACTTGCGCGACTTCGGGTCGGACGGCGCCTACGGTCACTACTTCAACGGTCCATCGACCTTCGATATCTCGAGCGACGAGTTCGTGGTGCTCGAACTCGAACGCCTCAAGAACATGCCCGACCTCTTCAACGTCGTGGTCATGGTGGTGATGAACGCGGTCACTCAGGAACTCTACCTCTCGGGCCGCGACCGGCCAAGGTTCGTGCTCTGCGACGAGGCCGCGCAGTTCATGACCCGCAGCGACGGCCAGGACCTCTCGCGCCTCGCCGAAGCCTTCGGACAAGGCTACCGTCGCGCACGCAAGTACCAGGGCAGCTTCGGCATCGTCATGCAGTCGATGAACGACCTCCTGCTCTTCGGCGGCACCGGCCAGGTCATCCTCGAAAATGCGGCAACGCGCTTTCTGCTCCAGGGTTCGACGTACGAGAAGGCGGTCGAGAACAAGATCCTCGACTACTCGCCCTTCGTGCTCGACCTCCTGAAGTCGGTCCGCAACAACAAGCCCAACTACTCCGAAGTCTTCATCGACTCCCCGCTGGGTCTGGGTATCGCCCGGCTCGTCGTCGATCCCTTCAGCTACTGGATCAACACCTCGGCGCCGACCGAAGTCGCCGCCTTCGAGGCGCTCATTCGCCGAGGCCGCTCACCGCTTGAGGCCGTCTGCGAACTTGCAGAGGTCGATCCCGCCGAAATCCTCGGCACCCGTCCGCCGCTCCTTCTCACCGCGCAGGATGAGGAGGCAGCATGATGCGAACGCGCCCCAGCCACCCCGACCAGATGAGCCTCGACTGGAGCAAGGATGCCGAGATCGAGCGTATCATCGAGGCGCGCGTTGCCATTCGCGCAGAGGCCGCGGCCCTGCGCTGGCGCTTCCGGCTGATCCTTGTCGAAAGCGTCATGATGACAGCCCTGGTGCTGGCAGCAGGCTTCATGCTGGGGCAGCCCACCGCGCTGGTACTGCGCGGCGCGTTCCTTGTCGGCATCGCCTGCTTTGCAAGCGGCATGCTGCTCATCGTGCTCTCAGGTGCCGCATGCCACCTCTCCGCGCGCCTGCGCCGCGGGAGGCACCGGTGATGAGGCCCCTGCCCCCGCAGCACGATCACGCGCGCGCGGTTGCCCTGTTCCAGGCCGCGACCATCGCCTCGCTGGTGCTCGCTTCCGCCCTGCTCGGCGCCACTGCCAAGGGCGCGACTTCGACGATCGGGCGCACATGGCCCATCGCCGAGCCGGATGCCCTCTCGGAAATCGAGGCCCGCACCGCCAGACTCCCTGCCGACATGCGAGCGCAGTTTGGTCCGCGCTCCAGATGGTCGGCCATGAAGGCGGCCTCACTGACGCCCGCCACCGTCAACCGGACGCGAAATGTGGTTCCCTTCTACACGCTCGATACCGAAATCCGCCTGCCGGACGGCAAGGTGCTCTACCCCAAGGGCTTCACCTTCAATCCGCTCGACTACGTGGCGCTTCCCCAGCGCCTCGTAGTCGTCCGGCCCCGCGATCTCGCCTGGGCTCTCCAGACAGCGCGCTTGAGCGATTTCATCCTGCTGGCGGCAGGCGATGCACGGGATGAGGACGCGATCACGCTGTCCGAGCGCACGGGCCGGCCGATCTTCATTCTGGAAGAGCGCGTGAAGCAGCGTCTCGGCCTTACCGTCGCGCCGGTCGTGGTGCGCCAGCAGGGCAAAAGGCTCGAACTCACCGAAGTCCGCCTCGATCGGCGCGGGAACCGAAAGGATGCCACGACTACGCCCGCCAGCGAACGCAGGCCCCAGCCATGAACCGCTCACGCGTCCGAAACTCCCTTGGAGCAGCCCTGCTTTTCGCCTCAAGCCTGGCAGCGAGTCCGGCCCAGGCATCGTCCTGCCCGGCAGGCACGGTGTTCAATCCCGTAACCAAGGTGCGCTGGAACTGCATCTTCCCCATCACGATCGGCGGCGTGCGCGTGGGCAGCACCGACAAGCTCTCGCGCGAGCTCGACGCGCAGTCCTCCTCCAAGCCGCTGTGCGCCTGTCGCAAGGGGGCGACATTCTGGTTCGGCGTCAAGGTGAGCTTCTGGTCCCCGAACCGCATGATCGATGTCGTGACCGAGCCAGGCTGCATGATGGCTCTGGGTGCCGATCTCATGCCCACGCACGGCCGCCTCCAGGGCAGCCAGAGCTCGATTTCGGACGGGACGAACACGCGCAAGATGTTCGCGCAGATGCACTACTACATCTCGCCGGTCTGGAAGATGCTCGACATGTTCACCGACCTGCCCTGCCTCGAGGACGACGGTTTCGACGTAGCGATGATCACCGAGGTCCTGCCGACCTGGCAATCGGGAACGCTTGGTGCGATCATTCAGCCCGAGGGCATACTTTTTGGCAATCCCGCGGCGGGACTTGCCTGCATGGCTGACAGCGCGGCGGCCGCCGCGGGCAAGGTCATCGATCCGCTATTCTGGTGCATGGGTTCGTGGGGCGCGACGTACCCGGTCGCGGGCGACATCCATTTCGATGACAGTGTCGAGGCCTGGGCAGGCCTGGCGGCGCGCGGCACATTCATGATGGGGCGGCTCGGCGCGCTTACCATTTCCTCGGCCGACGGCTGCTCGTTCATCCCCCAGCCCATCTGGACCAAGAGCCGCTACAAGTATCAGCTCATGGAGCCGGTCAAGGGCGGCAAGTGCGTGAACGTCGGGCGTCCGGGCGCGCTGTGGTCCTCGGCCAAGCATGCCCCGGGGCAGGACAACGCCCAGTTCATGCTCTTCGAGAAAGTCATCTGCTGCGCAGGAGTGAGCACGCCATGAGCGCTCCCCCTGCCCGCATCTCACCCCATCCTCTTTTCGCGCGCGGCCCGGTCCCGCAATGGTCTGCCCGCCACAGCCACGAAGGCTGCCGGGACGCGCGCGGAACAGGAGCGGCCTTGCCTGCCCCCGGGCAGGGTCGCTCCGCCCCCGGTCGGCATGGCTGCCGGCGGATCCCCGGAACGTTCGCCCTCTCAACCGTCCCGGGCTCCGCCGCGGCCATGCCGGCCACCCTTGGCCATCATGCTCCCATCGGGGTCCGGCCTGCTCCCGGAGGGAGCGGGCAATGAGACGCTGGCCATGCCTTGCCGTGAGCACGATCGTTCTGCTTCCCGCCGCCCTCCAGGCCCAGGGCGTGGAAGAGCGCGCCAAAACCGCGGCCAGCGCCTCGCGGGCAAAGACCGGGACCAGCGATGTGCTTCTCGATACCTACGTGACGCCCGCCATGAGCGGAGAGGCCGTGACGACGATCGATGGCAGCAAGAGCTTCACGCCCACCATCGCCTGCCAGAAGAGCGCGAAGCTGCTCGAAGTGCTGATCCAGCCTTCGGGAACCGGCGACATCGGCCTCGTTCGCATCTCGCGCGACACCGACATGGACGGTACTTTCGATACCAACTCGAACTTGCCCGTCCCGGTTTCGGGCATCTGCGCCAATGGCGTGCTCTCCTGCGATCCCGGCACTTGGACCAATTGCCGCGCCTTTCGCTGGGACGTGGATGCGGCGAAGAACCTGAAACTGACCGAGGTCCAGATGCCCGAACTTGCCGGATGCTATTGCGTCAATGCCAGCTGCGGCAGTAATCTCGTCTTCGGCAACCTGGCAACCGTCCTCAAGGACCTTGGCGGCGGAATGGTCGGCGCGCTAACCACCGCGTTCCCGGCGGTCGGTGTTGCCGAGGCGCGGATCAACGGGCCCGTGATCGACTATGTCGGCGCACAAACCACCAGTTGTACCGGCGGCGATGCTGCCGCCGAAACCGCCTACCGCAAGAATCCCACCGCGATCGGCGGCGATGCCTTTGCGCTGAGCTCCACGAACTCGGTGTTCCAGGCCCTGCAAGGCTCGGCGGCCGGCTCCGGCAAGGCCGAAGTGACCCGTGCATGCACGATCGAGCGGGAGATCAAAGTCCGCTCCTGGAGCTTCGACGATGTGCTGGGAGTGTCAGGCGCGGTGCAGACGGTCACGAGTTGCGGTACCGATTGCCGGCGCTACCGGATCGGCGGCGACGGGAACTGCAACGATGTGCCCCCGCTTTTCAGCGCGACCATCGATACTCATGCGCCCGATCGCATCGTCTCGGCCCGCGTCGTCGGCCTGGGCGCCGACGACTGGGTCCAGGGTCGCGTCAACGGCCAAATCATTGGCTCGACCGGTAAACGTCCCTGGCTCACCGATGGCCTGCCGACAGGTGATTGCCGCCAGGGCGGCAGCGATCCCTATGTCCCGCTCGATATCGATATTGCTCCGCTTCTCAAGGCCGGTTCGACCACTGTGGCCGCAAGGGTGCGCGGCGGCGGCGATGGCCGCCAGGGCTACATCGACATCGAGATCACCGCGAAAACGGGATGCGATGTGAGCGAGCGGCTGATCGACCTGTGCGCCGCCAATGCCGCTGACGACACATGCCGTCTCTACAATGAGACGGTCGATGGGGTAGCTACGGTCGTGAACGGGGTAGGCACCGGCCTTCGTCCCCTTGCCGGGACCCGCCTGTTCGGGACCGGCGCCTGCACCTTCCAATTCGCCCGCGACTTCTTCAGCCGCGAGCGGCAATACCGCTGCATCGTCGATAGCGCAGCCCTACCGGAACCCGATCTCAGCCGCGGCGCTTACGTCATCGACCACTCGACCGAGACCCTGCTCGCCGATCGCCAAACCGCGTCCGATGGCACTGTCACGACCTCGACGCGACCCTTCAGCCTGCCGGAGCGGGGCTCGGTGCCGACGTGCGAAGCGATCTGCAAGACGCGCGCGCCGCGCGCCAATACCGATGCAGCGCCTGCCGGTGTGGTTGGCGCAAAACAGAACGATCCCGCCGGCTACGACACCTTCTATCACGTCTGCAACAGCGCCAATGCCTGTCCTGCAGGCCCCGGTGAACAAATTGTAAGCGCCTGCGGCTGCCTCGATGATTTTCCCGAGGCCGTGGTCATGATGCAGACCGTCCGGCTCGCAGGCGCAGACATGGTCTGCACGAGTGCTGTGCGATGAGAGCCTCCCGCCTTCTCCTTGCACTCATGGCTGGCGCAAGCTTTGCCGTCACAGCGCCTGTCCATGCCGAAGCGCTCTGCGCTGCCGATCTCGACGGCAACGGCGATGCCGCCGCGCCCGGCGAAGCTGCCAGCTGCCTTGCAACCACCAGCGGGAACTGGCTTTGCCCGATCGAAGCGGTGAACTGTGTAGCGGGCACCGATGGCTCCTACGCCTGCCCGCTCGGGGACCAATTCGCTTGCGAAATACCCTCCTCGGGCAGCACTCCCGCCTGTTCACCCCACGCCTGCCTCGATACCGATGCGACACCGATCGCAGAGGAACCCGCCATAAACGATCCGGGCGTTCCGGCCGATGGGGCGCTCGATGCCGAGGGGAACTGCACCGCTAGAATCGAGATCTTTTCCGGCCGCGCCATGCGTTGCCGCCCTCCGGGACTTTCCGACAGCTTCCAGAATTGCTGCAAGGACAAGGGCAAGATCGTCAAGGACGGCATGGGCTCGTCGGTTGCCTCGATCGGCACCAAGATCGCGGTCGCCAAGGGCGTCTTCACCGGCATGAAAGCCGCCTATACCGCCTTCAAGGCCGGCGCCACGGCAGGCGAAGCCGCCAGCGCAGGCGCAAACGCGCTCATCGTCGGGATCGATCCGACCTCGATCGCGATCAGCCTTGCCGTCAACTTCATGATCGAGGTCCTGCTCGCGGGCTGCGACCAGGAAGACATGGAGACCGGCATGCTGCGCGGCTCGGACATGTGCCACGAAGTCGGCACCTACTGTTCCTCCAAGATCCTGGGCGTCTGTGTCCAGAAGGCCAAAGGGCACTGCTGCTTCAACACCCGGCTCGGGCGCATCATCCAGGAACAGGGCCGCCCCCAGCTCATCGCCTTCAACCAGACAGGCTGGGGCACACCCAAACATCCCTACTGCCGCGGCTTCACGCCGGAAGAGTTCCAGGCCCTCGACTTCTCGAAGATGGATCTCTCCGAATACTACTCGGACATCGAAGCACGCACCCAGAGCGAAATACAAATCGATATGGAGGCAAGGATCGATGCCTACTTCCGCCCTTGAGGATTTGGCTGATGCCGGGCTGCGAACGGGCATGTTCTGCGCTTCCGGTGCTCACGTTCAATCGAACCCCGTTCATCCTGAGCGTGTCGAAGGATCTGCGCCGGTTCTCGAACCTACCCATTCTCGCTCCGGCCTGAGCCAAATCCGCGTTGCGCTATGGTCAGTTATCCCGATTCTGGCGCTTTCACTGGCCTCTCCGGTCTCTGCACAGGAGACATCGGACAAAAGCTCAGCCGGGACCAAAAATCCGGTCGCACAGCAGGGTGACGCGGCCATGGATCGGCTGAAGGAGGCCGTGAGCCGGCAGAAGACGGACACCGTATCGGGACCGACCGCGCTGCCCGACCTGCCCGACGAACAGCGCCGCCGGGCCTTCGATGGTCTGCGGGCGCGGACACCTGCGCCGGAACTGGCGGCACGGGCACGTCGGGGACTCGAGGCAGCGCGCGAGGGTGTGGCGACAGAGCGTGAGACGATGGCCCGGCGCATGGCACAGGCCTTGGGGTTGGACGCGCCCGATGCAGTGGCGGTCGCGGATGCCGTGCAAACACCCGCAGCCAATAGCTGGGTGCCGGTGCTGTTCGTCTCGTCCTCGATGCCGGTTGCGGTGCTGCGCACTTACGCGGGCCAGCTCGAGAAAGCGGGCGGGCTCATGGCGTTTCGCGGAATGCCGGGCGGGCTGACGCGTGTCGGGCCGATGGCCAAGCTTTCCGCCAAGATCCTGCGCCTCGATCCGGGCTGCGAAGGCCCGGCCTGCGCGATGCGGGGCGTCCAGATCATCGTCGATCCACTGGTGTTTCGCCAGCACGGCGTCACGCGCGTCCCCGCCCTCGCCATGATCCCGGGCGATCCGGCCCAGCCCTATTGCGAGCGCGACGACGGCGCGCCGGTAAGCCCGCATCTGGTCTACGGCGATGCGGCGCTATCCGGACTGCTTGGCGAATACGCCCGCCTCGGCGGCAGACAGGAGGTGCGCGATGCTGAAGCTCGTCTGGAAAACCGCTAGGTCCGCCTGGCCCGGCATACGCGACCTGCCGCTGCGCGCCGCCGTGGCGCTGGGAAGCGCGGGGCTGGGCGAGCCGGTGCGCCCAACCCGGCTCTGGAAGGCCTACGCCATCGTGCTGCCTGTCGGGCTCCTCGCCTGCTGGGCGATCCCACAGGTCACCTGGGTCATGAGCCCCTCGATCCCCGCCATCGCGGTGCGCGCCGATCCCGGCCCCATCCGCAAGGGAGACTTCGTGATGTTCACGCTCTCGCATCCGCTAGCGGGGCCCGAGCCCGTCAATGTGACCAAGGAAGCGCTGTGCCTGCCCGGTGATAGGATCGCTATGGTCGAGCACCCCTCGATGCAGCCCTCCCTGCGAGCAGGCAAGACCGATGGCTGGTACTACTGCAACGGTGAGCTTCTGGGCATTTCCAAACCGGTTGGCCGCAATGGGCAAGCCCTCACGCACTGGATGCCTGCGGAACCGCTTATTCCCGAAGGCATGATCTACGTTGGTTCGCCCCATCCCGATGGCTTCGACAGCCGCTATTACGGCCCTGTGGCGATCAGCCGCCTCACCCGCATGAGGAAGGTGCTGTGAAGATGCGCGCGCGGCCTTTCCCGCCTCTGCTGGCGACCGTCCTGGCACTGAGCCTGCCGCCTCCCGCCATTGCGCAGCAAGGGCCCGGGACCCGCGAGGTCAAGCAGGGCTATTGGTGGTATGCGCCGCCTCCCGTGCCCGTAACGGACAGGACAGAAGAACCGGATCCGCTGGCCAAGCCCGTCATTCCCCCCATGGCCGAACTGGCGAGCTGGACACCGCCCCGCATTCGCAGGCTCATCGAGGACCAGCGCGACTATGCCGCGACCGTGCTCACCGTCGATGCCGTCGCCGACTTCTGGCGTCTCGAAGACTTCGCCCGGCGCAAGGCCCGCGCCTTTGCCGGGCTCACCCAGATCGCCATGCTGCAAAATCCTGCGCTAAATGCGAAGTCGACCAATCCGATGGTGGGCGATGCGAGAGCCGAGCTTACCGCTCACAAGGATCAGGTCCGGCAGCGCTACTTGCGCGCGCACGCCAATGAATTCGCGCTCGTCATGTTCTCGCGAAGCGCCTGCGGCTATTGCCGTGTGCAATGGCCCATCGTCCAGCGTTTCCAGGACGAAATGGGCTGGCAAGTCACACTGATGGACCTCGACAGGCGTCCGGACCTTGGAGCGCGCTACGGGGTCGAAGTGACACCCACCACCATGATCATTCGCAGGAACAGCCAGCAGCGCATGGTCATTGCCGCCGGGATCGAGGCCTACCCGAACCTCGCCCAGATGGCCTACCAGGCAGTCAAACTGCTCACCGGCGACATCCGCCCCGAACAGTTCATGACGGGCGCAGGCGAGGAAGGCGGCTTCTTCGATGCCCTTTCCGCGGGTCCCATCGCGGCAAGCGATCCGCGTGCACTGTCCCGGGACCCGGGAATGGGCGATCTGGCCGCCCATCGGGGGTATGGCAATTGACGCGAGCCACGCGCCTCCTGCTCCCGGTCGTGGCCGCCGCCTGCCTGACCGCACTTGGTCCTGCCAGCCCGGCCCTGCCTGCGGCGCGGGAAGATGCCAGGGCAGCCGCGATCCACCCGGTTTCCAACATCGCACAGATGCAGGCCTGGCTTTCGCGCGTACCGGTCACCCGCGAATTTCCGCCCGACTTTGCCGGATCGCTGCGCGCATATGCCTCCGCCTTTGTGATCGAGATGAGCACGGCGCCGGGATGCGTGCCGTGCGCGGATCTCTGGACCCGGCTCGGCATGCTGCGCCAGCACTATGGCTGGCAGATGCGCACGCTATCGCGCGAGGACGCGCTGCTGCGCTCGGGCCGGCTTGGCCTGCCCTGGGTCGGCCATCCCGTCGCCTGGGTCCGGCCCATCGACGATCCCTCCCGCATGGTCCCCATCGCGATCGGCACTGATCATGCACCCAACCTTGCGCGCAACGCCTGGCTGGCCGCGCGCATGCTGACCGGCGTGCGCCCGGAAGTCGGCGTACGTGCGCTGTCCAAGTTCACCGGGATCGTGGGCGCAAGCCCGATATCCCGATTCCATCGCTGAGGGACCGTTCATGGCGGGCAGGTCCCTTCCCCTATCGGCACGAACAGAAAGACGCCCGCCATGGCCAAGTGCTTCTCCCGCCTGAACATTGCCGCAGCCGCGTTGCTCGCCTCGTGCGCGGCAAGCGCGCCAGCCCATGCCCAGAGCTGGGCCGAAACATGGTTCGACAATGTCACCTACACGAGCCCGGGCAGCTTCGAGGACCAGACCCGCGGCTACGTGACGGCCGGTGGCATTTCGGGCCGGGTCGATGTTCACAACGACTACCTCACCAGTCTCACCCTGCCCAAGATCAAGGCGGGATGCGGCGGCATCGACATGTTCCTGGGCGGGATGTCCTTCCTCGATCCCGACTATCTTGTTCAGAAGCTGGAAAGCATACTCCAGGCCGCACCCGCCGTCGCATTCCAGTACCTCCTCGAAACCCTGGACGAGAAGATGGGCAACATCATCTCCAAGATGGAAGCGGCAACCAACTTCCTGAACTCGATACAGGTGAACGACTGCCGGCTTGCCAACCGCATGGTCCAGATCGCACACGGCGATGACAACATGTCGGGCATCATCGAGGAGATGACCGGCTACAAGTCGGTCAAGCAGGGTTTTGCCAAGAGCTACCAGCAGAGCCGCGAGAAGATCGAGGCGAACGCGAACAACCCGACCGAGGACCTGAAGGAAGCACTCGCCAACTGCCCGGCCGAAGTTACCGAGATCTTCCGCACCGGATCGCTGCTCTCGCATGCCGCAACACGAGTTGGTGCAGGTGACTGGGCGAGCGTCATGCGAGCGCGGGTGGGCGACGTCTACATGCGCTGGGACGCGGCCGACAAGGTGCCGCTCTTCTCGGCAATCCCGGCCTGCCCGCACCAGGATACCGAAAGTGCTGAGGATTTCCTGACTGGCAAGGTCCAGCGCCGCGCGCTCAACATTCCAGCGACTGCCGCCGATTGCTCGGCCGGAACCGGCAAGGGTGCGTTGGATTTGGCGCGCGAACGCATGGAAGCGATCGCCGGCAAGATCAGGTCGCGGACTGCGCTCACGACCGACGAGCGCCAGTTTGTCGCCAATATCCGCACCCTGCCCGTCTACCGCATGCTCGAATGGGGCGTGCGCCAGGGCGTTCCGGACTCGGTGATCGCCGACACCGACGAGCTGGTTGCCCTCACCCTCGCCTACCAGATGCTCAATGACCTCACGCGCAGCATCGACTTTGCCGTCTCGAACGCCGAGCGCGGGGCCACTGCGGCAGGCGCAGCCGATGCCGCCAATACCAACCTGTGCCAGACCCGTATCCTCACCAAGGGCATCGAGCAGCTTCGAGGCCTGCGCGAGGAAGTGCTGCGCCAGCGCGCGCAGATGCGCCAGAGCTATATGGCAGCGCTCGACGCCGCCAATCTCTCGGCCAATTACGCCGGGCTCATCCGCCAGCGCGACCGCGATGCGCGCGATGCCACCGGTGCCGCTGCGGCACCTGGCCGGTGAGGCGAGACATGACCCAATCCTCCCTTGCCCGCACCGCCATCGGCCTTCTCACCGCCCTGGCTTTGAGCCTCATCGCAACACCGGCCCTGGCGGTCGATACGAGCTTCTACACTTATGATGGCTTTGCCGAGACCGTCGATGCATTCCGGCTTGTCTCGATGATCTTTGCCGACCCGCGTTACGAAACGCTGGTCGTGATCATTGCGGTGGTCGGCATTGCGCTCGGCGCCGTGATTGCCAGCGTACGCGGGCAAGGCATGGGCCTTGTCGCTTTCGGTTTCCAGATCCTGGTGGGCGTCGGCCTTTTCGTGGGGCTGATTGCCACGACCGGCACGGTCCATGTCTACGACAAGGTGCGCAACGCCTATCAGCCAGTGGGCGATGTGCCGAACCTTCTCGTGCTTGTTGCGGGCGTCACCAACCTGATGGAGCGCTCGCTCGCCGAGACCATCGACGACAATACGCTGGATCCGGGTGCCAAACTCGAATTCGGCGCGGGCGGGCACAGCTTCGATCTCTTCCTCAACGCCGTGTCGCCCAATGGTCCGATGACCGACAGCTTCCTCGATGCAACGATCAAGGACTATCTGCGCCAGTGTTATCCGGTGGCGCGCGTCTCTCCGGCCTACCCTGTCGACGACGACCAATTGTTCCGGACTGCGACCGACCTGCCGGCAGCTTTTGCGGCCATGGCCGGGCCATCGACATTCAGCACGGTCTATACCGCCGCTGACAAGGGCGGGACTACGGCCAGTTGCACTGAGGCCTGGGATCATATTCACACGCGGCTGTCCGATCCCACTCTGTTCGAGGGCTACACCCGGCAGGTCTGTCAGCGAACGGGTTACGACATAGCCGATGCCGCCCAGCTTGCCCGTTGCCGCTCGCGCATTGGCGATATGGGGCAAATGATGATGGGAACGCCGCTTGTCCTTCAGGCCTTCATGAGCGATGTGCTGCTCGGTAATGCAGTGGGCGACGTGCTTTTCGAGGACAGTCCGGCAGCAGCAGCCCGGGTCATGGCCAACAGGGCGATCGTCTCGAATGGCCTGGCGACCATGTCGGTTGCCAACGAGTGGATGCCGACGATCCGGGCCACTGTCTTTGCCATCATGTTGTTCATGGTGCCGATTGCTCTGCTCTTCGTGCTGACCCCCATAAACTTGCGGGTGGCAAGCTTTGCGATCGGGCTCTTCGTCTTCGTCGCGCTGTGGGGCGTGATCGATGCCGGGATCTACCAATTGACGCTTGGCCGGGCGATGGAAGTCCTCGCGCAGATGCGCAGCAACGCGGTTGCCGCCAATGCCTGGATGCTGGCGCCCTCGGCTGCCATGAAAGCGCTTGCCATCTTCGGTACCTTTCGCACCGCAGCGGCGGGATTGGCTGGCGCTTTCGTCTTCACCGTATTCCGTTTCTCCGGAAACGTGTTTTCCAGCTTCACCGGCGGCGCATTGCAGGCCCAGGGGCTGGGTTCGACAGCCGCTGCCCCGATGGCAACGCGCGAGGGCTATGCCTCCGCGATCGAGGCCCAGGCCTCCGCAGGCGGGACGATGGCAAGGCGCAGCGCGACCTCGAGCTTTGGTGATTTTGGCGAGCGCTCCACGTTTGGGGCGAACCGGTCGTTCGGCGCGGCGGACACGGTCCTTGGCGAAGCGAACAGCGGCATGCCCGGTGTCCCCGCCTTCGGGATGGGCGCGATTGATGCCTCCCGCGAACTTGGCGGGATCGCCCCCGCCCTTGGCAGCCGCAGTCTCGCAGAGCCGGCGGCCGCGCGCGCGGTGCGTGCCAATGCAACGACCGCGGCAATCCATAACTTTGCCGAAAAGGATGCCCTGCGCAGCCTTGGAACCGGGTACTTTGGAGCGGGCCAGTCGGGGGAAAAGGCCTTTGCCGCCTTCGCGCAGAACATGGTGCAGTGGAAGGCATTCGGCGACGAGCGCGCCTATTCGATGATGTTCCAGGGTGCTGCCCGGCATTTTGAACGGGGCGGCTATTCTCGGGCGGACGCGCAGCTGAAGGCGTCGGGCGTAATTGGCGAAGCCGGAGCCGATCCCACCTTCGCCAAGCTCATCGCCAATGCCTACGAGCAGGAGCAGATGCTGCAGAATGACCTGACCGGCGCGCAGGTGCAGGCAGGCGCCATGCAGGGCCGGCGCGATTACGCCGGGGATCGCGTAGCTGAAGTGGAGCGCGGCAATGTCGCGACCGAGCAGGCCTGGAGAACGGGGAACAACGAAGGCCAGCGCACCGCTGCTTCCATGCTCGGCCTTCCTCTCGATGAAACCAGCCGCCGCATCGCCTTCATCAATGCCCTCTCGGGCGAGGCACGCTCCTCCGCCATTACCCAGCTCTCCCGCGCTACTGGCCGGAATGAGGCTCAGGTCTTGCACGCCCTGGAGACATACAACGCCGCTGTTTCGGTGGGGACGGCGGATGGGGCGAGCGCCGAGGCCGCCCGCGAAGGGACTAGCATCTACGGCCGCACCCGCGAAGCTGCAGGTTACGATTTTGCCGAGCGGTCCGGGAAGCTCGATGCCCAGCGGGAGGTGGGAACCGACGGAACGCGTAGCGCCGCGCGCATCGGTGAGCAGCGGCGGCAGGCGGAGAATTTTGGCTATGCCGAAGGCGCCGCGGCAGCCGGAACCTCCGTACGGCAGGCTGCCCGGCTCGACAGCTTCATCCAGGCGCTGCGGCAGACCTCGGGCAATCAGGTCGATATGGCCGAAGGCGGGGCTGACGGCATCGCCGACCGGGCTCGGAACGAGCGCCTGACCCGCATCGTCGACAACGAACGGCTGACCCGCATGCAGAAGCTGCTCAGCGATCACGGCATCAAACTCACCAAACGGCAGATCGCGATGGACCAGAACGGGGATTTCAGCCTCAACCTGACATCCCGTACGGCCGCGGCGATGTGGCGCGGCGGTCTCATCAACGAGAGTCAGCTTGGCGCGATTGCCAATGGCGGGACAGCCCGCTTCTCCTTCGCCCATGACGATGTGCTGGTTTCCAGCAGCGCGGGATTCAGCCAGTCGGCGCGCAGCGATACCAGCACAAGGTTCGAGGCTGGCAAACAAGCTGGGCCGGACACGATCGAGCATTTCCTGGGCGGTGGGAAGGAAGGCCACGAGGCCATGGCCAATTGGCTGCGTGGCGGGTTCGAGATGGATCGGCACGGGAACTGGCGGTTGAAGCCGCAGGTAGCCGATACGCTACAGCGTGATGTTCAGGCCATCATGGCGCAGACAGGGTGGACGCGGAGTATTGAGCGCTCAGCGCAGGATCAAAATTCCATGGGGACTGATGTTGGCTTTTCGATCTCGGCTTCTGCAAACCGCAGCGGCCCCAGCAGAGCTATGACTGGTGATCGAAAATCTTCGAAAACCGGCATTTCAGGCGGTGCGGCGGGAAATCTAGGATTTGAGAGTTCCGACATTGGCATCACCTCCGAAACTGCCAATGCCAGGATCGACGTAGTGAATTACGATGTGCGTGAAGCAATTGCCGGAGCCGAGCGTGCAGCATCTCGATCTGCGACCCCGGCGCACACCTTTTCACAAGAGCTTAGTCGGCAGGTATTGGGGCAGGATGGCCTACGTAGCCGCTACCTTGATCAGGCCGATGCTGGACGAGGCACTGCAGACATCACCGGCCCGCTTACATCCATAGAGCAATCGTCGGTCTTGCGCACCGGTCGGTTCTCGAACGACCTGGAGAATGGGCCGTTTGACGGAAGTTCGAACTCGAACAATCGCAGGGACAAATGAACCGCTTAACGATCCGGATGGAAATGACGCCAGTGCAGCATGCCTGAGCGCGGATCGAGCGGATCAGAATGTGGATCACGAAGGCCTCCGACTGAACGCTTTGGGAACATCTGTTCCTGCGTCGGTTCAACGAATTCCCAGTCGCTCGCGGCGAACCAGGCCTGCGCAAATCCGATTCCGAGAATGAGCAGCGCCGTCATCGGAAAGAACAGGACGTTCAGGTAACCGGCGAGCGCGCTGGTGTAGAAGCCTTCAAGCGACGGTACATAGAACGACGCGCACTTACCCGCCCAGTAGATGGCAATGCCTGCCCACCACAGTTTTGCCAGCCATGGCCTCCACAGCCAAGCAGACGCTTTTGGCTTGGAAGTGCCAAGGGGCGCGTGATTTTGCGTGGTGTTGCTCGGATCGTTTTCTGGTTCCACAGGGGGATCCTTTCCTCCTGAGATGCTACCATCGATAGGCGGCAAGGAAAACCCAACGGCGAATGACTGAGTCTGAGATTCTTGTCACACCGCTACCCTCTTTGGCGTGCGATGCTCCTTTCTCCCTTACCCTCCTTCGGGCGATTGCCTGCGTCCATGGAAATGGACAAAATTCAGATCTGACTTAAACATATTCAGTTTATCCCACATAATTCGATAGACGGCTTTACCTGGGATAGACGCCCATGCCCATCGCCCGCGCCTTTACCGCCGAACAGTCGCGGCAGCTGGTCAATCTGCGCCAGCGCTACGAGGTGTGGCGCGATGCCGAGTGCGAGCTGGCGCGCTTGCCCTATGACTTGCGCCGCAAGACGGTGAACGGCCGGACCTATCTCTACCGGATCTTCGACCGCGGCGGCAACGGCAAGAGCCTGAGGCCGATGGATGCGGCCAACGCGCGCCAGTTCGGCACGTATCACCCCGCCAAGACGGCGCCGAAGGCGCGCATCGCGGGCCTGAGCTGGCGAGTCGCGGAGGGGATCCCACCCTCCGCGCTCTCAGATCCGTACGTGAAGCTCTCACTTCATACGGCTCCCATCAGGCAAACGTGTCGCTCAGGCCGCCGCGCCAATGTACAAAAAGACCTGTGTTCGTGCGAGCGAGCCGTTCCAGGAAGTGGCTCGCTCGGATCTTGTGGCCTTTGAAGCGCTTGAATTTGCGCATCACCCAAGCCCGCAGCGTCTGATTGACGTAACGGTAGATCTGGGTGAGGGCCGATGGTGTGTATCGCCCGTAGTACTCCGTCCAGCCCCGAAGGATTGGATTGAGCTTGTGTGCAATAGTTTCCATCGTCACGTCTGTTCGACGCCGTATGTTCAAGTCCCTGATCGTTTCCCGCATTGCCTGTAGCGCCGATGAGCTGATTGCTGGCGCGAAACCGCAGAACACGTTGCCGTGGCTGCTTTTCACGGTGCGCGGTCGAAAGCAATATCCAAGGAAGTCAAATGAGACATTCGGATATCGCCCCCGGCGATTGGAGTCCCTGCAGTAAACGATCTTTGTTTTGGTGGGATGCATTTCAAGCTCACACTCTGCGAACCGCTCCTGAAGCATTGCTTTTACGGCTACTGCTTCGTCTTCGGTCCGACAGTGTACCAACCCGTCATCTGCATACCGACACCATGGGAGGTCGGGGAGTGTCCTTTTCATCCAGAGGTCAAAAGTATAATGCAAGAACAGATTCGACAAAATCGGCGAAATTACACCCCCTTGTGGAGTACCGTGATCCCGTTCGATCAATTTTCCATCCCTGATCATGGGCACTTTCAGCCATCTTTCGATGTATAATAGTACCCACTTGCACGACACATGCCTCTTTACTGCCTTTAGCAAAAGCTCGTGAGAGATGTTGTCGAACAGTCCTCTAATATCAAACTCAAGAACCCAGTCATATTTCCAGCAACGCTTGCGCGTCACTCCCACCGCGTCCAGAGCCGACTTACCCGGCCGGTACCCGTAGGAATCGTCCAGAAATACGGCGTCGAGTCCCGGTTCGATATACTGTTTCGCCACCATCTGCGCGATTCGATCGCTGACAGAAGGAACCCCTAAAATGCGCTCGCCTCCCGTTTTCTTGGGGATGGCGACAGCGAGTACTGGCGGCGGAAAGTAGCTTCCCGAGCTCATCCTGTTCCAGATCTTGTAGAGGTTGCCCTCCAGATCGGCTTCGAAGTCCTCGATCGTCTGGCCATCCGCGCCAGCGCCGCCTTTAGCGGATTTGACCGCTTTGTAGGCTTCGTACACCAGCCGTCGTTCGATCTTGAACGGCTTGTCTGTCATATCCGTCGCCGTCATCCTGCTTTCCAGTTGTGTTGCGGATATGACCACCTGATCCGACCCCTTCGCTCCAGCCCCATTACAGGACCTTCATCGCTAATGCGGATCGGTCCGCCCCAACGTCCTGCATCGGTACGCTCGCCTCACGGTGATGTGCCGCTTGTGCTTCTCCCTTGGCATCAGAACGCTGGTTCCTGCAGTTCCACATGAAAGCCTGCATCCAGCTCATGCCCCCTATACGCCGACCGCTGTCCGCCCAGTCATCAGGCTCCCGACGGACTTGTCCCGGAGGGGTCGCACACCCCCGGTTTTAGCGGTGTCAAAATGATCTTCACGACGCGTCATCGAAGGGTTCGCTTACGCTCATCTTCCGGATGCTTACCTGCCCCGGATCATGTCCGAGACGTTTGACCCAACGCTCACCACCACGACTCTTCTATCGCAGCAGCTTGGGCTGGTTTGAAACCCGCACCTGAATGCCGACCCCAAGGGGCCTACCCTCATCTTTCACGCAGCTTCTCAGCATGTTGTCAGTTCATGATGGAACCTCCTTCTGCTTGCTGCAGCACACTGCGCCCCTTGATCTTCTTGCCTGCGTCATACCCGCTAGGACCACCGCTTTCCGTACTGGTCGCCTGCGCGACGAGTACCGCAACACACATCAGTTCTTGTCATTGGACGATGCCAGGGCCAAGATCGAGGCGTAGCGGACGGGACTTCAACGAAAGCCGAGCTCACAAATCCCTGGGGTTCATGATGCTGGTCGAATTTGCTTCATCGGCCGGGGTTAGCCCCGGCCGATGAAGCGCCGGATCTCTCTTTCTGGCCGGAGGCAATTCCGCGACAGGGTCAGTTCACGAAAACCTACCACCCTTGGACCAACGGCCAAGCCGAACGCATGGTACGGATCATCAAGGAAGCGACCGTCAAATCCTCCCATTATGCTTCCCTTACCAAGCTACTGCGCGCTGAGACCAATCACCTAGTCTTACTGAGTCACAAAAATCGTCAGCTGGGGGATTCGCTGGTGATTGGGTTGTGATAGGCTGCTGATTCCTAGCGATGGATCAGCGGTATGGTAACGACCAACGAGAATGCAGTAGGCGCGTTTGATCAATATGTCGAAGCACTGACGGAAGTTATCGGGCATACGGATCGTGCAGAGCCTCTTCGAGATTATTGCACAGGTCTGATGATGCCAGTGGCACGCAAGAGCGTGGAACCGCTGGCAGCAGTGACGGCACCGGCACGCGTATCAGCCAAGCATCAGTCTTTGCTGCATTTTGTTGGGCAAGCACCGTGGTCTGATGAAGCACTTATGCGGCGTGTCCAGGATTGGGTCTTACCTCGGATGATCGAGCGGGGCGGGCCGATTACTGCCTGGATCATCGATGACACGGGTTTCCCGAAGAAGGGGCAACATTCGGTTGGTGTCGCCCGTCAATATTGTGGTCAACTCGGCAAGCAGGATAATTGCCAGGTTGCGGTCAGCCTCACCATTGCCAATGAGGGTGCGAGTTTGCCGGTCGCCTGGCGGCTTTACCTTCCAGAGATCTGGCTCGATGACGCAGAACGCCGCCGAAAGGCCAAGATACCAGACGAGGTGGTGTTTCAGACCAAGCCCCAAATTGCGATGGATCAGGTCCGCTCTGCGCTCGCGGCACAGACGCAGTGAGTATCGTGCTTGCTGATGCAGGGTATGGCGCGGATGGCCAGTTTCGCCAGGGGCTGACCGATCTGGGTCTCACATATTCGGTTGGCGTCCAGCCAACTATCAGTCTTTGGCGTCCGGGCGAAGGGCCGCTGCCGCCAAAGACATGGAGCGGCAAAGGCCGTCCTCCCAAGCTGGTGCAACGAAGCAAAGCTCACAAGCCGCTGTCAGCCAAGGCATTGGCGAAAGATTTGCCGGCCAACGCGTGGAAGACCATCGCATGGCGCGAAGGAAGCAATGTCGAGCTGGTATCCCGTTTTGCTGCAGTGCGCCTTCGTGTCGCCTCCAGAGACTATAATCTTACCCAGCCACGAGCAGAAGAATGGTTCCTTGTCGAATGGCCTGAGGGCGATCAAGAGCCAAGCAAGTATTGGCTCTCAACATTGCCGGAAACGACCACGCTACATGAGCTCGTTTCGGCGACGAAAATGCGGTGGCGGATCGAACGAGATTATCGAGACCTCAAGCAGGAATTGGGCCTTGGCCATTACGAAGGGCGGGGCTGGCGTGGCTTCCACCATCATGCCAGCCTGTGCATCGCAGCCTACGGATTCCTGATCTCCGAACGGGAGACGATTCCCCCCTCAGGATTTGCCTTTACCTGGAACCGCGAAGAAACTCCGGTTCCCCGTGGTTCGCGATCCCTTGGACATACCGATACGGCCCGAACGCCACACCTCGAATTCGATCGCAACGCTGCGTAAAATGCTGACCACAGCAGTGGCGCGACGCCTGACACGATGTCCATGCTGCGCCAGAATGAACGAGTCATTTGTGACGCAGTAAGACTAGAGCCGCGCCGGTGCCTGGCGGCCGAGCAGATAGCCCTGAAGCAGCGCGAGAGCGACGGCCACGATGGACAGGATATGGACATTCGCGTCATCGACGATGCCGCGCCCCATAAGCGGCATGCCGAACAGTCCCATGAGCAGCAGGCCCAGCAACAGCCCGCAGATCGCCCAGAGCAAAGAGCTGCCCGGCGCGGGCGCGGGAACATGCGCGCCGGACGCGCGCACCGCTAGCGGCGCGGCGGCGGGAGCGGCCGCTGTCGGCACCGGCGCCGCGACGGCGGGGCCGGTCTGACGGGCCAGGATTTCCTCCGCGAATTTCTTGAAGAACGCGGCCGACATCGACCGGGCGGTCGCGTCGATCATCCGCCCGCCCAACTGCGCCAGCCTGCCGCCGACCTGCGCCGAGACATCATAATGCAGGATGGTCCCGTCGCCATCCTTGGTCAGCCGCACGACCGCCCCGCCCTTGGCATGGCCGGCGACGCCGCCCTGCCCTTCGCCGCTGATGCGATAGCCGTTGGGGGGATCGAGATCCGACAACGTCACCCGCCCCTGGAAGCGTGCGGAAATCGGACCGACCTTGATCACGGCGATGGCCGCCATTTCCGTGTCCGATTCCTTGACCAGTTCCTGGCAACCAGGGATGCATGCCCGCAATATGTCAGCGTCGTTCAGCGCCTTCCATACCGTATCGCGATCCGCCGGGATGCGCTGTTCGCCCGTCATGTCCATGCTGAAATCCTCCCTTGCCTCAGCCGTCTATGCCGCCAAGGCAGAGATATTTGATTTCCAGATAGTCCTCGATGCCATATTTGGAGCCTTCGCGGCCCAGGCCCGATGCCTTGACGCCGCCGAAGGGTGCAACCTCGGTCGAGATGATGCCTTCGTTAATGCCGACGATGCCGGCCTCTATCCCCTCCGCCACACGGAAGATGCGGCCGACATCACGGCTGTAGAAATAGGCGGCGAGGCCGAATTCGGTATCGTTGGCGAGCGCGATCGCCTCCGCCTCCGACTCGAAACGGACCAGCGGGGCGAGCGGCCCGAAGGTTTCCTCCGCCATCACCGCCGCATGTGCCGGCACATCGACCATCACCGTCGGCTCGAAGAAGGAGCCGCCCAGTGCGTGGCGCTTGCCGCCCGTCAGGATGCGCGCGCCTTTTGCGAGGCAGTCAGCAATATGCTCCTCCACCTTGGCGACGGCGGCGGCGTTGATGAGCGGGCCCTGGGTTACGCCGTCATCGGTGCCGAGGCCGAGCTTCAGGCCTTTGACCGCCTCCACCAGCTTCGCGGCGAACCGGTCATAGATGCCGCTCTGCACCAGGAAGCGGTTGGCGCAAACGCAGGTCTGGCCGCTGTTGCGATATTTGGATGCCATTGCGCCGGCGACCGCCGCATCGACATCGGCATCGTCGAACACGATGAAGGGCGCGTTGCCGCCCAGTTCCATGCTGGTCTTCTTGACCGTGGGCGCGCATTGGGCGAGTAGCAGCGATCCCACGCGGGTCGAACCGGTGAAGGACAGCTTGCGCACTTTCGGATTTTCGCACAACTCCTGCCCCGTCACGCTCGATGGGCCGGTAATGACGTTGCACACGCCCGCCGGCATGCCCGCGCGCTCCGCCAGCACGCCCAGCGCTAGCGCCGAAAAGGGAGTTTCGCTCGCCGGGCGAATGACCCCGGTGCAGCCTGCCGCCCAGCCCGGGCCGGCCTTGCGCGTGATCATCGCGCTCGGGAAATTCCATGGCGTGATCGCCGCGAAGACGCCGATCGGCTCCTTCTGCACGATGATCCGCCGTCCGGGCAGATGGTTGGGAATGGTTTCGCCATAGACGCGCTTCGCCTCTTCCCCGAACCATTCGATGAAACCTGCCGCATAGGCGATCTCGCCCTTCGCCTCGGCCAGCGGCTTGCCCTGTTCGGTGGTCAGGATCAGCGCCAGGTCATCCTGATTTTTCATCATCAACTGGTAGAGCCGCCGCAGGATCGCCGCGCGCTCCTTGCCCGTCTTCGCACGCCATGCGGCCTGCCCTGCATAAGCGGCGTCGATCGCGCTTGTCACTTCCTCGCGCGACAGGGTGGGCACATGGCCGATCACCGCGCCGGTCGCGGGGTTGGTGACTGCGGTGACGGCACCACTGGCCGCGTCCACCCATTCGCCGCCGATCAGGCATTGCTGCCGGAAAAGACTCGGATCCGTGAGGTTGCCCAAGCTGGTCTGCGCGGTCATGCTGCTGCTCCTTGCTGGTCGAAGCGGACGATCAGCCGCGCGACGCTGCCGTCGTGCAGCCGATCGAAGCCGTCGTTGATGTCGTCGAGGGAGATGGTGCCGCTCAATAGCCGGTCAACCGGCAGGCGGCCCTGCCTGTAAAGGGCGATATAGCGCGGAATGTCGCGCAACGGCACGCAGGTGCCGATATAGCTGCCCTTGAGCGTGCGTTCCTCCGCGACCAGCCCGACGACGTTGACGCCAAGCGCGGCGTCCGGCGGCGGCAGCCCGGCAGTGACGGTCGTTCCGCCCCGCCGGGTCATCGCATAGGCATTTTCCAGCGCGCGCACGGCGCCAGCAAATTCGAAGGCGAAGTCAGCGCCACCGTTGGTGAGCGCATTCACCTCCGCCACCGCGTCTACATGGGCGGGGTTGAACGTCGCAGTCGCGCCCAGTTCCTTCGCCAGGCTGAGCTTGTCTTCGGACAGATCGACGGCGATCACCTGCGCCGCGCCCGCCGCGATCGCTCCGAGCAGGGCCGCAAGCCCGACTCCACCCAGCCCGATGATGACCACCGACTGGCCGGGCTGCACCTTAGCCGTATTGACCACCGCACCCACGCCCGTCAGCACCGCGCACCCGAACAGCGCGGCGATGTCCAGCGGCAGTTCCTTGTCCACTTTCACCAGCGACCGGCGCGACACCACGGCATGATCGGCAAAGGCTGAACAGCCAAGATGATGGTGGACCAGCGCCCCGTCCCTGCCATCATGCAGGCGACATTCACCCGACAGAAGCATGCCCTTGCCATTCGCCGCCGCACCCGGTTCGCACAAGGCGGGCCGCCCCTCCGAACAGGGCAGGCAATGGCCACAGCTGGGCATAAAGACCATCACCACATGATCGCCCGGTGCGAGATCGTCGACATGGTCGCCGATCGCCACGACGACGCCCGCCGCCTCATGCCCGATCGCCATCGGCATGGGCCGTGGCCGGCTGCCGTTGATGACCGACAGATCCGAATGGCACAGCCCCGCCGCCGCGATTCGCACCAGCACTTCGCCCGGACCCGGCGCGTCGAGTTCCAGCGTCTCCAATCCCAGCGGCTTCGAATCGGCATAAGGATGGCTGGCCCCCATTTGGCGCAGGACAGCGGCTTTGACCTTCATTTCTTACATCCTTCGTCCAGCCCGCATTTGCGCGGCGATTTCTGTTGGCGCTTGACGATCCGTAGCACAGTCCACTAATGCAAGTCACTATGGCAATGAGCCATGAGCGTCGATTCCGGCGAAAAATGGGAAAGCGCAGCGATGTCGACCAAAGAGGATCAGCGAGCCAGCCGGGGCCAGCGCTACAGCTATGCCCAGTGGCTCTCCATTACGACGCGCTGGAAGGACAATGACGTCTACGGCCATGTGAACAATGTCGAATTTTACAGCTATTTCGACACGGCGGTGAACGCCATGCTGATCGAACGGGGCTTGCTCGACCCGCAGTCGAGTCCGGTCATCGGCCTGGTAGTGGAAACCGGCTGCCGCTACTTCGCGCCGATCAGCTTTCCCGAAACCATCGATGCGGGCGTCCGCGTGGCAAAGCTCGGATCATCGAGCGTCCGCTATGAAATCGGCCTGTTCAAGGCGGGCGAGCAGGAAGCCGTGGCAGAGGGTCATTTCGTCCATGTCTATGTCGACCGCGCCGGCCGCCGTCCCACGCCCCTGCCCGCGGAACTGCGCGGCTTCCTCGCCACGCTCGTGAAGGACGCGGCATGACCCCGGCGGACGGCATCCGCGTCGAGCGCGCGGACGGCATCGTCACCGTCCGACTCGACAAGCCGGAGCGGCACAATCCCATTTCCTTCGTCATGTGGCAGTCGCTGGAGGCGATCTTCCGCGATCTCGCCGCCGACCACAGCCTGCGCGGCGTCATCCTGACCGGCAGCGGCAAATCCTTTTCGGCGGGCGCCGACATAGCCGACTTCGATGAAACGCGCGGGACGCCCGAACAGGGCATCAATTACGAAGCCAGCGTGGATGCCGCCTGCGACGCAATTGCAGCACTTGGCGTGCCGGTCATCGCCGCAATCAGGGGCTATTGCTATGGCGGCGCCTGCAATCTGGCGATGGCCTGCGATTTCCGCTTCGTGTCGCCCGACGCGTGCTTTGCCATCCCCGCCGCGAAGCTTTCCATCGTCTATAGCGCGCGTGGCATGACGCGGCTGGTGTCGCTGGTCGGCGTCAGCGAGGCGAAGCGCATCTTCTTCACCGCCGATGCCTTCGATGCCGACCGGGCTATCGCCAACGGCTTCGCCGACGAGCTGTCCGACGATCCGATGGCGACGGGATCGGCCTGGTTCGAGGGTATCGCGCATCTCGCGCCGCTCTCAATCGCGGGCTCCAAAGCCATATTGAACATGGCGGCCATGACCGACAGGCCGTTCGACGCGGCTCTGGCGCATGACGTGACCTACCGTGCGCTCACCAGCGCAGACTATCGCGAAGGCCGAGCCGCCTTCGCAGAGAAGCGGCCGCCCCGCTTCACGGACGAATGACATGAAGCCCGTCGTCTTTGACTATGTCCGCGCGCACTCCGTCGATGAGGCGGTTGCAGCACTCGCCTCGTCAGGTGGCGAGGGCAAGGTGATCGCGGGCGGGCAGAGCCTGATGCCGATGATGAATTTCCGCATGGTCCGTCCGTCCCTGCTGGTCGACATCAACCGCATCCCCGGCCTCGACCAGATCGAGGAACGGGGCGAGCGGCTGCATGTCGGCGCGTTGGTGCGCCATCGCATGACCGCCAGCGATCCGGTCATCGGCCGCCATCTGCCGGTGCTGCATGCGGTGATGGAGAATGTCGCGCATCTCACCGTCCGCAATCGCGGCACTTTCTGCGGCAGCGCCTGCCACGCCGATCCGGCCGCCGAGATGCCGATGATGACGCTGCTACTGAACGGCGGGGTGCATATCGCCTCCCCGCGCGGCGAGCGGGTCGTTGCAGCGCGCGATTTCCTGCTCTCCTCGCTGACTACCGCGCTGGAGGGGGACGAGATGGTGACGGGGATTGCCCTCGACAAACTACCCCCCGGCACCGGCTGGGGTTTCGAGGAATTCGCCCGCCGCCATGGCGATTATGCGCTCGCCGCCGTGGTCGCGACCATGGAACGACGCGACGGACGCGCCCACCATGTGCGCGTCGCGGTGATGGGCGTGGGCGACACCGCCGCGCGCCTGCCCGGCGTCGAGACAGCGCTGGAGGGGCAGCGCGTGGACGAGGATGTGATCGGGGACGCCGTCGAAAAGCTGCGCGCCGAGATCGAGCCCAACAGCGACCTCAACGGATCGGCCGATTATCGCAGGCATCTGGCGGGCGTGCTCGCCGCGCGCGTGTTCCGGGCGGCATGGACGCGTGCGGAGGAGGCGGCATGAACGGCAAGGTCGACATCAGCGTCACTATCAACGGCGCATCCTACACCCGGTCGGTCGAACCGCGCATGCTGTTGAGCGATTTCCTGCGGCATGAGCTGGGGCTGACCGGCACCCACGTGGGCTGCGAACATGGCGTCTGCGGCGCCTGCACCATATTGCTCGACGGCCGCAGCGCGCGGTCCTGCCTGACGCTGGCGGTGCAGGTCGACGGGCAGGAGATCGAGACGGTGGAGGGCCAGGGCAGTCGCGAGGAGCTGGGCCGTGTCCAGACCGCCTTTCGCGACCATCACGGCCTGCAATGCGGTTTCTGTACGCCGGGTTTCATCATGACCATCACCGACATGCTGCGCCATCATCCACTGGAGACAGACGAACAGATCCGCGACGCGCTGTCGGGCAATATCTGCCGCTGCACCGGCTACCAACATATCGTCAACGCCGTGCGCGAACTGGCGAAAGAAAGAGGTCCCCTGCTATGAAGATGCATTTCCTGCCCGGCGGTCGGCTGCGCATGCGCCGGGGCGTCTATTATCCCGGCGCCACGCGCGAGGAGACGGTCGAACTTCCCGTCATCTGCACGCTGCTGAAGCATGATCAGGGCAATGTCCTGTTCGACACCGGATGCAGTCCCGACGCGGCGAACGATCCCGAAACGCGCTGGGGCGGCGTCGCCCGCGCCATGGTCCCGATCTACCGGCCCGAAGACACGCTGATCCATCATCTGGGCGAAACCGGCCTGGTTCCCGACGATATCGATGTCGTCATCTGCTCGCACTTCCACCCCGACCATTGCGGCTGCAACGAGCATTTCAGGCGCGCGACGATCATCTGCCACCGCGACGAACTGGCCGCAGCCCAGACCCAAGGCGTCGCCATGGGCTATCTGCCGCAGGAATGGGACCATGCGCAGCGCGGCTTCGACACGTTCGAAGGGCAGCGCGACCTGTTCGGCGACGGGCGCATCGTCCTGCTGCCGGTGGCCGGCCATACGCCCGGCATGATCGCGGCGCTGGTGGCGCTGGAAGAGAGTGGCGAATTTCTGCTCGCGTCCGACGCGGCGGCGGTCGCGGCCAATCTGGTCGAAGGCTATGCGCCCAAGAACAGCTGGGACATGGACAAAGCCAATGCCGCCCTCGCAGAGATCAAGGCCATCGGCGAACGCGGAACGAAAGTGATCTACGGCCATGACGACGCGCAGTGGCAGACGCTGCGCAAGGGAGCCGAGCATTACGCATGAGCGCAGCCGATCTCTCCGTCGAAATGCGGCCGGGCCTCGTCGGCAAGCGCGTCAAGCGCACCGAGGACCCCCGCCTTCTGTCGGGGAACGGCCAATATGTGGATGACATCAAGCTTCCCAATATGGCGCATGTCGCCATATTGCGCAGCGACCAGCCCCATGCCCTGATCCGCGACATCCGGGTCGAAGGCGCGATGGACGTGCCCGGCCTGATCGCCATCTTCGAAGCCGCCGACCTGGAAGGCGAGGTGAAACCCGCCATCCCCAGTTCCCGGATGAAGGGCTATTATGCCACGCCCTACTGGCCACTCGCGCGCGACAAGGTGCGCTATGTCGGGGAGCCCGTGCTCGCGGTGGTGGCGGAAAGCCGTTACGCCGCAGAGGATGCGCTGGCGCTGATCGAGGTCGATTATGAGCCCCTGCCCTTCGCCATCCGGCAGGTGGACGCGGTAGAGGACGGCGCCCCGCTGATCCATGAGGAAGCGGGCACCAACGTCATCATCGCCCGCGAATTCGGGCGCGGCGAGGTGGACGTCGTGTTCGCGAACGCACCCATCAAGGTCGGCGCGCAGTTCCGCATGACGCGCAAGACCGCGACGTCGATGGAAAATCGCTGCTACCTCGCCGATTATGACCGGCGGCGCATGGCGGTGACGCTCTGGACCAGCAGCAACATCCCCGGCATCGTCAAGGACGCTCTTGCTGACAGCCTCTCGCTCCCCGGCGCCCGCCTGCGCGTGATCGCGCCCGATGTGGGCGGCAGCTTCGGCGGAAAGGGCTCTCTCTATCATGAGGAAATGCTGGTCTGCGCGCTCGCCCGCAAGCTGGAACGGCCGGTCAAGTTCACCGGCGACCGGCTGGAGGAACTGACCGCGTCCAGCCAGGCATTCGACGAGTTGATCGACGCCGAACTGGCCGTCGATGAGGAAGGCCGCTTCCTCGCCCTGCGCGCCGAGGTCATCGGCGATATCGGCGCCTATTCCATTTATCCCTGGACCGCCGGGCTGGAGCCGGTGCAGGTCGTCAGTTTCCTGCCCGGCCCTTACCGCATCGAACATTATCGCGGGCGGGTACGCGGCGTGCTGACGCCCAAGCCGCCGACCGGCCCCTATCGCGGCGTCGGCCGCCCCTCCTCCACCTTCGCGATGGAGCGGCTGGTCGACATGGCCGCGCGCAAGCTCGGCATGGACGCCGCCGAAATCCGCCGCCGCAACCTGATCGACGGCGACGAATTTCCCTACCGCACGGGCTCGGGCATCATTTGGGACAAGTCGGCCTTCATGGAGTGTCTAGAGTCCGCCTGCACCCATCTCGACTATCCCGCGCTGATCGAACTGCAAAAGAAGGCGCGCACCGAGGGCCGCTGGATCGGCATCGGCCTCTCCTGCTATGCGGAGCTGACCGGCATCGGGTCGCGCATCGCGGTCGCGCCGGGCATGCCGATCAACACCGGCACCGAAACCGGCACCATCACCATCGATTCCACTGGCTCCGTGATCGCCGCCTTTGGCATCGCCTCCCACGGGCAGGGCCTGGAAACCACGCTGGCGCAGATCATCGCCGACGAACTGGGCTGCGCGCTGGAGGATATCGAGATCAGGCAGGGCGACAGTTCGCTCGTGCCGATGAGCACCGGCACCTATGCCAGCCGGTCGGCGGTGATCGCGGGCGGCGTCGCGACCAAGACCGCGCGCGTCGTCAAGACCAAGGTGCTGCGCGCCGCGTCCCTGCTGATGGACGTGCCGGTGGACAATCTGGAGGCTTCGGGCGGCATCATCCGCGCCCGTTCGTCCAACGCGGCCATGACCTTCAAGGAACTGGCCAACGCCGTCTACATGCAGATGGGCCGCATACCACACGACAAGCGGGAGGATTTGACCGGTTCCGAATCCTACGACCCCTATCTCGGCACCGCCTGCTCCTCCTGCCATGTCGCAGTGGTGGAGGTGGACCCCGAAACCTATGGCGTGCGCGTCACCGACTATGTCGTCGCGGAGGATTGCGGACGGATCATCAACCCGATGATTGTCGACGGCCAGGTCCATGGCGCCGTCGCGCAGGGGATCGGCGCGGCGCTGCTCGAAGAAATCCATTATGACGATGACGGCCAGTTGGTGACGGCCAGCCTCGCCGACTATCTGCTGCCGCTCGCGACCGACGTGCCCGACATCGGCATCGTCCATATCGAGGCGGACCTGCCCAACAATGTCGGCGGCTTCCGCGGCATGGGCGAAGGCGGCACGATTGGTGCGCCAGCGGCTATCGCCAACGCCATATCCGACGCGCTTTCGCCGCTCGGCATCGAAATCCAGACCCTGCCCGCAACCCCCGACCGGCTGTTCCGGCTGGTCGAACGAAGCCGGGCCACGCATCAACAGGAAGGACAATGACATGACGGGACAGCTTGCAGGAAAGGTCGCTCTGGTCACGGGCGCGGCGCGCGACGTGGGGCGGCAGATCGCCCTCGCCCTCGCGGCGGAAGGAGCAGCGGTCGCGGTCAACTACCAGTCGAGCGGTGACGCGGCCGAAGGCGTCGTCAAGGATATCGAAGCCGCAGGCGGCAAGGCCAAGGCATGGAAGGCCGATGTCGGCAGCTCGGCCGACACCAAGGCGATGGTCGACGATGTCGTCAAGACCTTCGGAGGCATCGACATCGTCGTCAACAATGCCGGCGTCGCCCAGCGCGCGCGCTTCCTCGAAACCACCGACGAACAGTGGCAGCGTCATATCGACATCGGCGTGCTGGCGACGGTCTACACCTCGCGCGCGGCGCTGCCCTATATGGTCGACGCGGGCAAGGGCGGACGCATCATCTCGCTGGGCGGTGATAGCTCGCGCGTGGGCGAGGCGAACTTGTCGATGGCGGCGGCGGCCCGCGCAGGAACCATCGCGCTCATCAAGTCGCTGGCAAAGGAATTCGGCCGCTACGACATCACCTGCAACGCCATCACGCTGGGCATGATCCAATCGGCCCACTCCGACCCCAAATGGCTGGAGGAAATGATGCCCAAGATGGTGAAGAACTATCCGCTGAAGCGCATCGGCCAGCCGGGCGACGTGGCGCCGATGGTCGCCTTCCTCGCGTCGGAAGGCGCTAGCTGGATCACGGGCCAGACCTTCAGTATCAACGGCGGTTTCGCGATGGTCTGACGGCCATCGGCGCACTGAAACTATCGAGGATCTTATGACGCCGATCTACATCATCTCCGCCGTGCGGACCGCCATTGGCGATTTCGGCGGCAGCCTCAAGGATATTCCGCCCGCCCAATTGGGCGCGGCGGTGATCGCCGAAGCGTTGAAACGCGGCAACGCCTCACCCGACCAGGTCGGGCATGTGGTCATGGGCAATGTCATCCCCAGCACGGCGAAGGACGCCTATCTGGCTCGCGTGGCGGCGATCAACGCGGGCCTTCCGGTCGAAGTGCCCGCGCTGACGCTCAACCGCCTCTGCGGATCGGGGCTCCAGGCGATCATCTCAGCCGCGCAGATGCTGACAACGGGCGATTGCGACATCGCCGTCGCGGGCGGCGCGGAATCCATGTCCCGCTCGCCCCATATCGTCAGCGCGGCGCGCTTCGGTCAGAAGATGGGCGATGTGCAGATGACGGACGCCCTGCTGACGGTACTCAGCGACCCGTTCGAGGGTATGCACATGGGCATCACCGCCGAAAATGTCGCCAGCGACCATGGCATCAGCCGGGAAAGGCAGGATGAACTGGCGGCGGAAAGCCACCGTCGCGCCGCTTTTGCGCAGTCGGAAGGCCGCTTCGCCGAGCAGATCCTGCCCATTGAGGTCAAGGCGAAGAAGGGCACGCGCCTGTTCGACACCGACGAACATGTTCGCGCCGAAACGGACGTGGCCGGCCTCGGGACGCTGCGCCCCGTCTTCAAGAATGAAGGCAGCGTCACTGCGGGCAATGCGTCGGGCATCAATGACGGCGCGGCGGCGGTGCTGCTGGCGTCGGAGGCGGGTGTCGCGCGCGCCGGCCTCAAGCCCTGGGCGCGGATCATCGGCTGGGGCCATGCCGGAGTGCAGCCCGACCGCATGGGCATCGGCCCGATCAAGGCGGTTCCGATCGCGCTGGAAAAGGCTGGCCTCTCTATCGACCAGATCGACGTGATCGAATCCAACGAAGCCTTCGCGGCGCAGGCCTGCGCGGTGGCTGACGTGCTGGCCTTCCCCCCGGAAAAGGTCAACCCGAACGGTTCGGGCATCTCGCTCGGCCATCCGGTCGGCGCGACCGGCGCGATCCTGACCGTCAAGGCGCTCTACGAGCTGGAGCGCATCGGCGGCCGCTATGCGCTCATGACCATGTGCATCGGCGGCGGCCAGGGCATCGCGATGGTGATCGAAAGGCTCGATCGGAAAGGTTGACCCGAGTTGCGCAGACTGATCAGCCCGCACATATAGCGTTTGCGCGAATGATGGGGGGCAGTGCCGTCGATCTTGATGGTACGTCCCCCCCATCCCGCGCCGGAAACGAGGTGAAGTCATTGTCCGCGTCCCAGCTTGTCCGCAATTGTTCCGTCGCCCGGACAATCGACATATTGTCGGACGCCTGGTCCTTTCTGGTGCTGCGCGAATTCTATATGGGCGCGCGCCGCTTCGACCAGATCCAGACGGTCCTTCACTGCCCCCGCAGCACGCTGAGCGACCGGCTGACTCGCCTCATCGACGCCGGGATATTAGATCGCGTGACGACACCCGGCGGCCGCCCCGAATATCGGCTGACGGAGCGGGGCCTCGATCTCTATCTGGTCATGCTGGCGCTGCTCCGCTTCGGCGACGATCATCTGGCTGGCGAGGACGCGCCGCCGCTGCGGCTGCATCACATCAAATGCGGCCATGACTTCCGGCCGCAGACGGTCTGCTCCGAATGCAAGGAGCCCGTCACCGCGCTTGAGGTCAGTTATCGCGACGGCCCCGGGGCAGGCCAATCGCCCTCGCCCGATCTACCCCAGCGCCGCCGGTCGAGCAAGGCCGGCGCGTTCGAGCGCGGCCGGCCTTCATCCGTGTCGCGCACCGTCGCCATCCTCGCCGATCGCTGGTCCTTCCTCATCCTGCGCGAATCTTTTTTCGGTGTTAAACGCTATGATCAATTTCAGGAAGCATTGGCGATCGCGCCCAATATTCTTGCCAACCGGCTCAATACTCTGGTCGCCACGGGCATATTGGCCAAACATCCCTATCAGACCAATCCGCCCCGTTTCGAATATCGGCTGACGTCGACCGGCCTCGACCTCTATCTGCCGCTCATCCAGATGCTGCGCTGGGGCGACCGGTGGATGGACGGGCCCCCGCCGCTCATCCTCACCCACCGCGCCTGCGGCCGCGATTTCCAGCCGCTGCTGGTCTGCGACCATTGCCACGAACCGATCACCCCGCGCGACGTGCGCTATCGCCTCGCCTATCAGCCGCCCGAAGGCGCCGTCGGCCGCGCCCTCATTCCGTCATGATCGACGCGGCGCCGTATAGACTCGCGGCGGACACCGACGCTCTGCGCGCCGCAGCCTTCGAAGGGGCGGTGCTCTGCACGCTGGTGGGGGTGGAAGGCGGATTTTCCCGCAGCGTCGGCGCGCAGTTCGCGGTGCGGCCGGACGGCTCCACCGTGGGCGACATGACGGGCGGATGCCTCGAAGCGGCGCTCATTACGGAGGCACAGGATGCTCGCGCGACCGGTCGGGCACGCGGCGTGCGATACGGCCTCGGCTCGCCCTTCATCGACATCCGCCTGCCCTGCGGCGGCGGTGTCGACTGCTTCATCGATCCCGTTCCCGACCGCGCGCTCCTCGCCGATGCGCTCAGCCGGCTGGATGGGCGCGCGCCCGTGGCCCTGTCTTTCGCGACGGAAGAGGGCAAGGCGAACTATCGGCTGGAAGCAGCGCCGCCCGGCTGCGTCTCCGGCTTCGGGAAAGATCGCGTCCGCTTCACCCGCATCTTCCATCCGCGCCTGCGCCTGCTGCTGCTGGGCATCGGCCCGGAAATGTACGCGGTCACCCGCTATGCCCAGGTCCATGGATGTCAGGTGGAAACATTCTGGCCGGCGGGGCGGCAGGGAATGCCGCCCCACGCCCAGCCGCTATGGCTGGGAAGCCCGCCCGACCTCTCCGTCGATCCCTGGACCGCGATCATCCTCCTCTTCCACGAACATGAGTGGGAATCCGGCATCCTGCCCTGGGCGCTTGCATCCGACGCCTTTTTCGTCGGCGCCATGGGTGGCGCGCGCACGTCTGAACGGCGCCAGGTGGAATTGCGGCGGCTGGGTATCAGCGAAGCGGACATGGCGCGCGTGTATGGGCCGATCGGACTCATCCCCCATGTGAAGGATGCACGCACCCCGGGGCCTCTCCATTCTGGCGCAAGTCGTCGAACATTATCTCGATCAGATAGTCCCCGCCGAGAGATAGGGCCGTCCACCCCTCCCCCTGAATAGATGTTTCCCCAGGGGACATCGAGAAACAGGGGTAGCCATGTCACAATTTGACCTGAACGACGGACAGCTTGCCATCCGGGAAATGGCCCGTCGGTTCACGGCGGACGCGATCACGCCGCATGCGGGCGCGTGGGATGAAAAGCATGTCTTCCCGCGCGACACGATCCGCGCGGCAGGCGCGCTGGGCTTCGGCGGCATCTATGTGTCGGAGGAAGCGGGCGGCATCGGCCTCGGGAGGTTGGAATCGGCGCTGATCATGGAGGCGCTGGCCTATGGCTGCCCGTCGACCAGCGCCTTCATCTCGATCCACAACATGTCGGCCTGGATGATCGACCGCTTCGGCGGTCAGGCGGTGAAGGACAAATATCTCCGCGCGCTGGTGCCGATGGAGCATGTGGCGAGCTATTGCCTGACCGAAGCGGGCTCCGGCTCGGATGCGGCAGCGCTTAAGACCAAGGCGGTGCGCGATGGCGATCATTATGTCGTCACCGGCTCCAAGCAGTTCATCTCGGGCGGCGGGGAGAGCGAAGTCTATGTCACCATGGTCCGCACCGGCGGCGAGGAGCCCAAGGGCATCAGCTGCCTCGTCATCGAGCGGGATATGCCCGGCGTCAGTTTCGGCGTGCAGGAACGCAAGCTCGGCTGGCACTCGCAGCCGACCGCGCAGGTCAATTTCGACGGCGTGCGCGTGCCGGTGGAAAATCTCGTCGGCGCCGAGGGCGAAGGCTTCCGCATCGCGATGATGGGGCTGGACGGCGGGCGACTCAACATCGGTGCCTGCTCGCTGGGCGGGGCGCAGCGCTGCATCGACGAAGCGGTCCAATATACGAAGGACCGCAAGCAGTTCGGCCAGTCAATCGCCGATTTTCAGAACACCCAGTTCATGCTGGCCGACATGCAGACCGAGCTGGAGGCAGCGCGCGCCCTGCTCTATGCCGCCGCCGTAAAAGTGACGGAAGACGCGCCCGACAAGACGCGCTTCGCCGCCATGGCCAAGCGCTTCGCCACCGACACGGGGTCTTCGGTGGTCGACCGCGCGCTCCAGCTGCATGGCGGCTATGGCTATCTGATGGACTATCCGATCGAGCGTTTCTGGCGCGACCTGCGCGTCCATTCCATCCTGGAAGGCACCAACCAGGTCATGCGCATGATCGTTGCGCGCGACATGTTGCGCTGATTGCATCGCCCGACTTCCGATAGGTTGTCGCGACGCGCTTTGCGCCGATGGTAGGCAACACACAAAAGCCATGATGAGACGACAATGGATTTCTCGCTGACGGAAGAACAGGAAGCGTTCCGCGACGTGGTGCGGCGCTGGGTCGATGCTGAAGCACCCAAGGACCTCATGCGCCAGTTGGAGGCGGACGAGGAAAATTATCCCTTCCCGCTGTGGGACAAGCTGAAGGCACAGGGCTTCTTCGGGATCGGCATCCCGGAAGAATTTGGCGGCTTGGGCGGCGACGTCATGACGCAGATGATCTTCGCCCGTGAACTGGCCCGCACCGCCGGCGGCCTCATCTGGACCTGGGGCGTTACTTCATTCGCCGGCGCCAAATCGGTCGGCCTCTATGGCACGCCCGAACAGAAGGAACGCTGGCTGCGCCCCATGGCGGAGGGCAATCTGCGCGTCGCCATCTCCGTGACGGAACCCGATGGCGGCACTGACGTGCTGGGCGCGATGAAGACCAACGCGGTCAAGGTCGAGGGCGGCTGGAAGGTCAACGGCGCCAAGATGTGGACTACCGGCGCCAAGGTCGCCGACCGGCTCCTGCTGCTCGCCCGCACCGACAAGGATGTGGAAAAGCGGCATCAGGGCCTGACCTTGTTCTTCGCCGACGCCAAGTCACCGGGCATCACCGCCTCGCTCCTGCCTAAGCTCGGCATGCGGGCCATGGGGTCCTGCTCGGTCACTTTCGACGATGTGTTCATCCCCGATGAAGACGTGCTCGGCACGCCCGGCAACGCCTGGTACATGATGCTGCCGACGCTGAATAACGAGCGGATCATGGTCGGCGCGCAGTGCCTGGGCGCCATGGACGGCATTTTGGAGGACGCGCTCGCCTATGTGAAGGAGCGCAAGGCGTTCGGCGGCATCATCGGCCGTTTCCAGATCCTCCAGCATTATATCGCTGACATCGCGACCTGGCAGAAGACGACGGAACTGCTGCTCTATTACGTCGCCAGCCTGCAAGCGGCCGGAAAACAATGCGGCGTGGAGGCCAATATGCTGAAGATGGTGGCGACGGAAAATGCCGTGAAGGCGGCGGATCTGGGCATTCAGATCATGGGCGGCATGGGCTATTCGGCAGAAACCGACATGCAACGCTACTGGCGCGACCATCGCATCCTTCGCATGACGCCCATTTCCAATGAGATGGTACGCAATTCGATCGCCGAAAGCCTCGGTTTGCCGCGCTCCTTCTGAGGGAGATAAGCCTTGCCCGATATGGACGTTTTGCCGCCGCCTCCCGAGGTCGCCGGCCTCCGGCTGGACGGCACGGACGCCTATGTCATCTCAGCCCAGGAGAATGAGGTCCTGTGCCGATCGACGGGGATAGCACCCGCGGACGACGGCACAGCACACCCGATTTATTATTATGTCGCGACGCAGGTGGCCATGGGCAAGACCGTGGCCGGACTCTGTGCTGCCTGCGACTTCGATGTCGACGATGGCCCGATGATGGGGAGCAGCGAGGTGCGCTTTTCCACGCCGTTGCAAACCGGGCTGCCCTATACCGTCTCGGGCGAGATACTGAGTCTGGAGCGCAAGCGCAGTCGCAAACTCGGCGTCATGGATGTGCTCACCTATAGATTGCGCCTCCATGGACCGGAGGGCGGCGCGGCGCTGGAAACCGACAATGTTTGGGTGCTTCCAAGGAGGGAACTGGCATGACCTATGCGGTGGGCGACGAACTGCCACCTTTCATCATAGATCACGTCGATCCCGATGCGATGAAGCAATGGGCCATCTTTCTGGCGGATCCGAACCAAATCCATCTCGACGTCGAGTTCGTGAAGGCCAAGGGACTAGGCGACAGGGTCATCAACCAGGGGCCCATCAACATTGCCTATATGATGAACTGCCTGTTGTCAGCGTTCCCCGGCGGGCAGATCGCCAACATGACGTCGCGTTTCCTCGACAATGTCTATGGTGGGGAAAGGATCGTCGCCAGGGCAACTGTCGATGGGGTAGAGGACGGCAAGGTGACCTGCTCCGTCAGGCTGGAAAGCGAGGATCGCGGGATGGTCAATTCGGCAACTGCGACCATTGTCGTGCCGCCTTCCCAATCGAGCGCTGAATCCGCAGAGCAGGTCGGCAACCAAGCGCCGAACAGCCCCCTATCCTGGATGACATGGTTGCTCTATCCAAAGGCATGAGTTGTCGGGAACACCCTTTCTGTACAATGTGACCGCGTGGTCGAAACACCCGCGCTATTCTGGCTAGAAACGGGATCGGCTCGGATCATCCGTGCCGATCCGGTCGCTGCTACCGCTCCGTTCAGTCCCAATGTTCCAGAAGGTCGCCGATCGCCTCTTCAACGATATACATGCCGTCAATCCCTGCCATATAGCCGGTGCCGAGCGTCACAGCGTTGATGACATGGTCGCGGGTCATGCCCCATGCCTTGCCGAGCAGAGTCGCCTCCCGGATGCCGTCGCGGAAGCCCCGGTTCATGTTGTAGTGGATGAGGATATAGGGGACCATCTGCTTGGGCAGCGCGCCGGTCGCCAGCGCGCCTTCGAACTTGCCGCGATGCTGCTTGACGAAGCCTGGATTATATTTGGCCAGCGTCGAAATCGACTTGGGTACATAGCCGATGGTGTCGGTATACCATTGGTCGAGCGATTCCCGCTCCGCCTTGGTCAGTTCCGGATTGTCGAAATCGAGCCCGCTGCGGAAGGCCGCAGCGTCGGGCGCCCAGCCCTCGGGCCACTGGATCGCATGCGCCGGTTCGCGATAGCTCGCCATATAGTCGAAGGCCTGATTATACACCTCGTTGAAGCCGCAGGGCCCCGAGTGCATGAAGGCCAGGCCGAAAATCTCGTTCACCTGCGCCTTGCTCGCGCCCATTTCTTGGCAGCCCATCACTTCGTGCAGGACGCCGCCCGGCACACGGTTGCACGCATACCAGTGCAGCATGGTCAGCATCGTGATCCCCATCGGAATCTCGCCATTGGCGGGCACCGCGTGGAGGAACTGCATCTGCCGCATGTGATATTTCAACATGTCCGGCCGGTTCTGGATCAGGAAGCTGTAGGCAGTTAGCGGATAGGCCATCTTGCCCGGCCGCCATGCCATCTTGTCCGCCCAGAATTCTGCCTTTTCCTGATCGGTCGTCTCATGGACATTGGTGAGGTTGAGGCCCCGCGTGTAGGCGAAGCCATATCCGTTATCCGACATTGCTCATCTCCATTTCCGCCGCTGCGAGCGGTTCAACCCTTGCGCGACGTGCCCAGCACCACGAAGCAGATCATGCACGGTTCGCTGCCGCGATTTTCCCACGCATGCTTGGCGCCATTCTGGACCATCACATCGCCGCGCCGCAGAGTCACCTCGCTGCCGTCCCCCTGGATCAGCGTGATCTCTCCGGAAAAGACGAAGCCCAGGTCGACCGAGTCCGTCGAGTGCATGCCGACGTCGAAATCATGCTCGCCGCCCGAGGTGACGGCCGCCTGCAGTCGCTGATATTCCGGATCGGGGGCGATGGCGGGAAATTCCACGCCCTTGACGCCGAAGCCGGGCGGGAAGGTCACCATATTGGCGCGCATGCCGCCGGCTTCCGGAAAGATGCTGCGCGGCTGATAGGGGCCTTCCGGGCTGAACGGCAGCGTCGGCAGTTCCTCCCACCCCCACATGCCATACCATTTCGCGCCGCCGCCCATTTCCATCGGCGCAACTTCTTCGACATGGGTATAGATATGGCGATCATCGCCCGTCTGGCCGGTGACGACGCGTCTTACTGGCGGAAGCATGTTGATCCTCTCTCCCTTATTTCATCAAGATAAGGCGATTAGCCCCCTCGCCCGGCTTAATCCAGACAGGCGGCGGCATCGGCCTTCTTCGAAGCAGGAGTTTCGGCAACGGCAGGGTCCACGCCACCTATCTAAAGTCCGGTCGCGCGGTGCGGACTGACGCGGTTGATCGCATTGCTATCCTTCCCTTCGGCAGGTCCGGGGCGGAGGTTCCTCGCTGAGAGACCGCTCCGAAACACTATGAACGGAGCCGCCGCCATGCGCTATGATTTCGACCTCTTTGTTATCGGCGCCGGATCGGGCGGCGTTCGGGCGGCGCGGATCGCGGCGAGCCATGGCGCCAGCGTCGCCATCGCGGAGGAATATCGCGTCGGGGGAACCTGCGTCATTCGCGGCTGCGTCCCCAAGAAGTTGCTCGTCTATGGCGCCCATTTCGCCGAGGATCTGAAGGACGCGCGCCGTTTCGGCTGGAACGTGCCTGACTGCGATTTCGACTGGACGGTGCTGCGCGACAATGTGCTGGCCGATGTCGACCGGTTGGAGGGCATGTATGGCAGTACGCTGGAAAGCCACAAGGTCCGGCTGTTCCGGGAACGGGCGACAATCACTGGCGCCCATTCGATAACGCTCGCCAGCGGCCGGACCATCACGGCGAAATATATTCTCATCGCTACCGGCGCTTGGCCGATGGTCCCGGAGATTGAGGGCGCGGAGCATGGTATCACCTCCAACGAGGTCTTCCATCTGGACGAATGCCCAAGGCGCGTCGTGATCGCGGGCGGCGGCTATATCGCCAATGAATTTGCGGGCATCTTCAACGAATTTGGCGCCCATGTGACGCTGGTCAACCGATCGGACCAGATGCTGCGCGGCTATGACGCGCAAATTCGCGACCGGCTGCTCCAGATCAGCCTCAGCAAGGGCATCAACTTCCGCTTCAACGCCCCGCTGGAACGGGTGGAAAAGCAGGAGAATGGCACGCTGCGCGTCCATATCAGGGATGGCGATCCCATCGATTGCGACCTGCTGATCTTCGCGACCGGACGCAGGCCCAAGAGCGACGAGCTAGGGCTGGAGGATGTCGGCGTCGAGATGGACGGAAAGGGCGCGATCAGGGTCGATGACCATAGCCGCACCAGCGTCGAGAGCATCTACGCCGTGGGCGATGTGACCGACCGGGTGCAACTGACCCCCGTCGCCATTCGCGAAGGCCATGTCTTTGCCGATACCGTCTTCGGCGGCAACCCGCGCACGGTCGATTATGGCTGCATCCCTTCGGCGGTGTTCAGCCATCCTCCTATCGCCGCCGTTGGCATGACAGAGGCGGAGGCGCGCGACAGGCTAGGCGCGGTCAAGGTCTACACGTCGGATTTCCGGGCGATGAAGAATGTACTCGCCGGGCGGGACGAGCGCGCGCTCTACAAGATGGTGGTCGATGCGGCGACCGAGCGCGTCGTCGGCCTGCACATGATTGGCCCCGACGCGCCGGAGATATTGCAGGCGGCCGCCGTCGCGGTAAAGGCAGGACTTACCAAACAGGCCTTTGACGACACCGTCGCGCTTCATCCCAGCATGGCCGAGGAGCTGGTGTTGCTGAAATGAAAGTTCAGGTCGGGCTGGCGTCGATGCCGACATTTCCTTGCGGATAGCGGCCCAGGAACAGGATGCTGAACCCGCCGAAGGCGAACAGGCCAAGCGCGACCTGAAAGCTCGCCGTATAGGAACCGCTGATCTGCGATAGATAAGCAAAGGATATCGGGCCAAGGCCCGCGCCCAGCGCGACGCCCGTATAAAGCAGCCCGTAGATCCGCCCATAGTTGCGCAGCCCGAAATAGCGCGCCGCGAAATAGGCGAGCAGGTCCAGTTCCGCGCCCGCCGCCGCGCCAACCAGCACCGATGCCAGCATCGCCGTCGCATAGCTCGGCTCGCCCATCAATATCAGGCAGGCGATGACCGGAGAGGTCAGCGTGACGGCGGCGACGCCCGGCCCCCAGAAACGGTCCAGCAGCCAGCCGATCCCCAAGCGCGCGATGATGAGTGAGACACCATAGCCGCTCTGTATCGATGCCGCGACCGCGGGCGTGAAGCCCTTGTCGGTCAGCGCCGGAATGAGGTTAGGCACGATGCCCGTGATCCCGATATACATCGTCAGGATCGACGCCAGGAGCAGCCAGAAACGATAGGAGCAAACGGCCTCGCGCAAGGTGAAGCCCGTCAGCGTCCGCTCGTCGACCGCCGCCGCGCTGCCCGGCGAGGACTGGCCGGGGAAGAAGAAAAACGCCGCCAGCGTCAGGGCGATCATGGGCAGCAGGGCCAGCGCCATGTAGCCCACGCGCCAGCCGTAATTTTCCACGACATAGACCGTATAGGGCGGCACGAAAATCGCCGCCATGCCTGTTCCGGACAGGGTCAATGCCAGCGCAAGTCCCCGGCGCTCATGGAAATGGCTCGCAACGGCGCGGGTCCAGCTTACTGGGCCGCTCCCTGCTCCAAGCAGTGCGACAGCCGCGTAAGCGAGGTAGAAATAGCCGAGCGAACCTCCCGAGGCGCCCGCCATCAAATATCCGACGGCGACGCCGACAAGTCCCCATAGCGCGATCTTCCGGCCGCCATAACGGTCGATCATATAGCCTACGACCGGGGCGAAGAAGCCGCCTAGGCCCACGCCAAAGGCTATCGCCCCCTGAACCTGCGTGCGCGTCCATCCGAATTCCCGCCCCAGCGGATCAATGAACGCGCCGATCGAATAAGTGACGAAGCCGATCGATCCGAAACCGACGCCAAAGGCGCTCGCCAGGATCAGTCGCCAGCCAAGGGAAAATTCTCCGTCCGCCTTTCCGACCGGGGATTCATTCATGACAGACCCTTCTGACGATGCAGCTCCATTGACGGCATAGGTGCAGACGGATCTGAAATCTACTCATGTCCCGTCCGGCCCGCACCGACATCGATCCAGCCGGGGCAGCTTTTCAGTGCAGCGGCGGGTGCGCGCCATATGCGCGGGGCGCGGCTTGAACCGAACCACAGCAGCTCTCCGACCTGGGTGGCGGTCGTCGTCACGGTGGGACCAAGCGACAGCGTGCAGGTAACTGTGAGCGAGGTCGGATCGATGCGTGCGACATAGCCAGTGAACCGGCATGTGGGACTGTTCGATCCGGGACAGGATCGCATGATATCGGCGGGCTTGCCGTCCAGCCCGCCGACCAGGATCGCGCCGTCTTTCGCCACGCTGAGATTGTCCGCACCGAACGTCACCCCAACCTCGCGCCGCGCCGGAATCTTGCCGGGCGTCAGCTCTATCACCTTGCGCGTCGGGAAGGAGGAGACATAGATCTTCCCCCCATCGGGCGCGATCGCGATGCCCGTCGGCACCTCCGCCGCGCTGCCCGGCAGGCTCGTCCAACCGGCCGAAGCAGTCCAGTAGCGGACGTCGCCGGTTCGCGGCATGCCGTTCACCAGGGGCGTCACCGTCGCATAGATCCGTCCGTCACGGGTCCAGGCCACGCCATTACCCACCGTCCCGGCAGGCGCCGCAATACAGTCCTTCCATCTGAGCTTCGGCGCGGCGCCAACTGCGGGGGGTAGCTCGATATCGAATATCTCGATCGATTCCCGACCGCCATGGTTGACCACATATAGCTCGCCGCCGCGATCGGACGTCGGCCGATAGGAAATGCCGTGACCGGAAAATTCGCCGGACGCAAGTTCAGCCGGACAGGCTGATCGGGCGGCGCTGGAGGCCCGTAGCGGCGATGCTGCCGGAGAAGTGGCGCCATTGTCGGGATAAAGCTGCTCGAACCGCGCCGTTGCGGTTTCCACGGCATAGAGGGCCGGTTTGACGTCGTCGGAACTCATGCTGCTGGCGATCAGCCATCGCCCACCCGGCAGGACGGCCATATCCTCCACATTGGGCAGCGCGATCGGCTCCGCAGCTTCAAACGGAGATGGCCGGCCCGAAGCGGATTGCGCCGGAAGAAGCGAGACGGCCAACCCGGCCAGCACGGTCACAATTCTCGTCTTCAAATCGCCTCTCCACAAATAGTTGTGCCGGATTGAAACGGGGCGGCCGCCGGACCGGCTCGAACAGAAAAATGGAAGGGCGCACACGCTTTGGAAATGTGCGCCCTTCCTCCATTCAGGATCGACTCCGACCTGAGCCGGACCAGTCTTACCCGCCGAAATTATACCGCAGACGCAGACCATACATGCGCGGCGGAAGATAGCCCGAATGGACCGCACCACCGGAGAAGGCGTAAGGGAACTGGTTCGGGATCTTGATCACCTCCTTCGTCAGGTTGGTGACGAAGAGCGAAAGGTTGATCGGCGTGCCGGCCACTTCTTTCCAGTCAAGGTTCAAGTTGACCAGATTGTTGGACGGCGTGATCCCGACTGGATAACCGCTCACATATCGCGGATCGCTATAGTTGGTCACGACCGTCGACGTATAGGTCCAGGTCGCTCCGACCGACAGTGAGCCCAGGCTTTCATCCAGCGGTAGCGTGTAATTTGCGTCGACGCTCAGCTTATGCTTGGGCGTATCCAGGAAGCCAGTTCCCTGGGCGACTTGCGGGTTGACCGATCCGAAAGGCGTCCCGACCAGTTGGGCAGCCAATTCCGACGGAGAGTCGATCTTCACGATCTTGGTGTTCAGATAGGCATAGCTGGCCGACAGGCGAAGCCGATCGAAGAATAACAGGGATGTATCGACTTCCACGCCGTAGGACCGCGCTTTACCCGCGTTCAGGATTGCCGAAGCGCCGCTGATACCGGCTTGCTGGGACGCCGCCGTGGGGATCAACTGTGCCAGCACCTGGACATCCGACAGCTTGTTATAAAAGCCGGCGACATTGAAATAGCCCTTAATCCCGCCATTGAAGCTGAACTTGGCGCCGGCTTCATAGCTATCCATGCTTTCCGGACCCCAGGTCTCAAAGCCCACGGAATTGAAGTTGATGCCACCTTGGCGGTAACCGCGCGCATATTTTCCATAGAGCAGCAGATCAGGAATCGGCTTGTAGTCGAAATCGATGACCCAGGTCGGCTTGTCCGATTTATTCTCACGATGCGTTGAACATTGGCTCGGCGTCTGAACGACCTTGCCCGGATAGGTCACAGTGTCCGTGCAGGTCCGGCGGATCGATTTGCCGGTGCGCGGATCGATGTATGAACCCGGCGCCGTCGAGAACGAAATACGCGTTCCCTGCCCGGTCCCCACGATCTTATCGAAGGTCCAACGCGCACCTGCCGTCAAGGATAGCTGGTCGGAGAACTTATAGGTGCCCTGTCCGTAAATGCCATGATTATCAAAGGCCATCTTCGTTCGCGCCTCGGAGAAGTTTCCGAAACCCAGAGGATTGGTGCAGTTGAAATTCTCACCATCGGCACAGTTCAGGAAGTTGGGCGAAATCGTGTTGCTGAACCCGATCGGTCGGCTGAACTCAAGATATCCACCCAGAACATAATTGATGCGGTCATCTGCGCTCTTGCCCTGGAGCTGCAATTCCTCCGTAACTGTGGACTCCGCGGCGGCATAGCTGCCCTTACCCGCCCCGTTGGTAGCGAAAAGAATATAGGGCTGACCTGCCGGGATAAAATTACCGAAAAGGGTAAAGCCCCCGCTGTTATTCTGATTCGGCGTGGTGAAGTTGGTGGATAGATAAGCGAGATTCATCCTCTCACGAAATTCGCCATAGCTGGCGATATTCTTGAGCGTGATCGTATCGCTTGCGTGCCAGGTGGTTGTGTTGATGATCTGCCACTGCTCAAGATGCTCGAAAGGATTGACCAGGCTATTTTCGACATCGTAGGGACCATCGCCTCGTGCTGTCTGCCGCGTAAGCTGATCCTGGCAGGATAACGACTGCAAGAGGTTCGTGCCGGTGCCACCCACATTGCAGTTGTTTATGTGGGAAGCATAACCATGGGTGCGCGACCGGCTGTAGTGCGCAATCATGTAGTTTTCGAGGTTCGGCGTGAGATCGGCAACAACACTGAGCCGCCCGTAGAAATAATTGACGTCGTTGAAGTCCCGTGCGCCAACGGGCGCATGGTTCTTCATATAGCCGTCGCGCGAATTTCGCTCTACCGTCAAACGAACCTTGAAGGTATCGGCGAGCGGGACGTTGAGCGCACCGGTCAGGCGGACCTGATCATAATTGCCGTAAGTCCCCTCGGCAAAACCCTCGAACTTGTCGGTGGGTTTTTGCGGCGTCAGCAGGATGGCACCGCCGGTCGTGTTGCGGCCGAACAGCGTGCCCTGTGGTCCCTTGAGGATCTGCACATTGGCCAGATCGCTGAAGGCACCGGCGCCGACCGTATTGCCGGACGTCGTCCCGCCCTGGGCGCGCACACCGACGACTTCGGCGAAGTACATGCCCACCGTGGGAGCCGTATTGTTGGTCTGATTGAAGCCGCGGATGGCGAAAGATGCCTTTTCCGGGCCGTAGCGCTGGTTGACGCTGAGCGAAGGGGTGTAAGTCGCCAAGTCCGTGGCAACGGCAACATTTCGCTTCGTCAGATCTTCCTGATTAAAAACACTGATCGAGATCGGAACATCTTGAAGCCGTTCTTCGGACCGACGAGCAGTCACGATTATGTCGCCTGCGGATGCAGCAGGCGCGTCTTCCGCCGTTTGCGCCTCGGCGGTTGCGGAAAGCGCGAACAGTGCACTTCCGGCCAGAAATGTGCCTCGCAGAAGGCCGACTCGGGCTTGCTCCTTAAACGTCATGGCTTCCTCTCCCCTGGTAAAATGCATTGTACTTCATGTGCTGTTTAATGGCTTGGGGGACTATGCATCTCATCGCTGCCCCAATGTGTAACCTATCTTTCCGCAGGCTGTCGCAGCGGGATCGGTTCAGTCCCTGATCCGGCCCCAGACCAAAAAAGAGCGCTTCCGCATGACACGGGAGCGCTCTCAACACTTTGGAATATTCACACTGAACTTATATTATAAGGGTCTTCGTGATGATTTCACGATATATTCACGCCCACCTTCAATCAGAGTTTGATATTGAACAATGTCGCCGCATTGGTGGAGAGGATCATCTTACGCTTTTCATAGTCGAGATGCCCAATTGATTCGACCGCGCGCTCTTGAATGCCCGGATAGATCGAAGTCGGATGCGGAAAGTCGGTCTCGAACATCACGCGGTCATAGCCGATCTCTTCGAGCATCTTCTGCGGGCCATATTTCTCGAACCAGTAGGAGACCCAGAAATTCTTAGCGAAATATTCCTTCGGACGCTTTTTGAGACCGGTCATCTCGGGCACCAGCATCTCGTTGAACTGATGGTCGAGGCATTCCAGCACGAACGGCATGTAACCGATGCCGCTTTCAATCAAGCCGAGCTTTAGATCCTCATATTTGTCCAGAATGCCCGAAACCATGAAGGTCGCCATGCTGACGGAGATCGCCAGCGTGTGGAGCATCGTAACAACCGTCTGGGTCTGGTAGAAATTCAGATTGTCCCAGATCGCCGTGCTCGAATCCAGCGCTGAATTCAGATGGAAGTTCATCGATGTGCCGGTCGAGTTGCACAGATCGAAAAACTCTTCCCAAACCGGGTTTATGACGCCGCCTTCCCCAAGATAGGAATCGCCCGCGCGCTCGGGCCGATCGGGCAGAACGAAGCCCTTGATGCCCATATCGATCATGCGGCGCGCTTCTTCGAGCAGGAACTTGTTGTCCCAATAGGGCAACTGCGCCATGCCCATGATCCGGCCACCCGACTCCTCCATCCGCTCGATGCAGACGTCGTTATAGATGCGGATGATGGTATCACGGAGATCCTTGTCCAGCCCCAGCAGCGCACCGGCCTGGGTCACGCCGCCATTCTGGAAGCAGATATGGCCCCAGACGCCCATGCGATCCATTTCCTCCAGCCGCTCTTTCACCTTGAACGAGCCGGGGTGGATCAAGTCGTAATTGGTATAGGACAAGCGGCCAAGCAGCTTGTTACGTTCCTTGCTGACGACATTGCCGCCATAGGAACCAAAATCCTTGTCACCGACATACCAACGCACGATGCCGTTCTTTTCGACGACACGCGGCATCTTGTCCTTGAGGTGGGCGGGCGCATTGCGCTGGAAAAGATCTGGCGGCTCGGTGAAATGGGTGTCGCAGTCGATGATCTTGATGCCTTCGAACAGCGGATGCACGCCCTCATGATATTGGGAATGATCTATTTCGCGGACGGTGCCGCCGGGCTGACGGCCTTCATCCAGCCAGTATTTGCGCGCGTCATCCTCACTCGCTTTGATAACGGTACTTTTTGCCTTCACGTCGGTCACGATCGCCTCCTAATTCGGCCTGTCCGGTATTTCTTGCTAGTCTTGTTGGCAACATACGGCCAATTCCGACTCCAGGCCGGAACCCATTTCTGCCGCCATGCCATTTCACATGTAATATGTTATCTCCGGTCCTACGTCAATCGAGAACGGACGCCGCCCATGCCCGAAATCTACCCTTCTCGCCGCCGTGCCGTCGCTGGCCGGCTTGCCCGGTGACAAAAAGCCCGGCACGAGGCCGGGCTTTTCTCTTCAAGAACGACGGTGTCTTCAAGCCGCAGGGAATGACGGTCAGAAGCTGACAGTCAGGTCCAGGCCATAGGTGCGCGCGGCCTCATAGGTCGTGCCGGCCACAAAGTAGGAATAGTTGCCCCACATTGACCCCCGATTGTTCAGCAGGTTACGTGCCCAAGCCGCGACTTCGACCTTGCCCGAACCCAGCGTGATGTCCTTCAGGGCCACGCGGGCGTTGCCGATCCAGTTGCCGCCTGTCTTGTAGATGCTCTGGAAACTTGGCTGGATCGCGGTTGTGAAGATACCTGGCGTGATCACCTTCGACCGATAATTGGCGTCGAAGCGGATCACCAGGCGCGCATCGCCCAAGCCCGGATTGGGATCCGACTCATAATCAAACGCCAAATTCGCGGTGGTGGAAGGACGTAGCCAGACCGGGAAGCTGTCCGGCGATCCGCCGAACTGGGCGATGGTGCTGAGCCAAAGCGGGGTGAACTTGGTGAACTTGAAGTCGGTGTAGGACACGGCGCCGGACAGCGACAGGCCATGGAGCGGAACCACGGTTGCCTCCGCCTCGAAACCCTTGGCCTCCGCATTGCCATAATTGACCATCGCAAGGTTGAGTTCCGGATGGCCCGCGAGATAGCCCGGGACGCTTTGCTGCAGATTGCCATATTTGGCGAAGAAGCCGGTCAGGTTCAGCCGCAGGTGCCGGTCAAACAGGTCGGACTTGATACCCGCTTCCCAAGATTTCGCCGTTTCCGGATCGAAAGCAACGCCACCCACCGAACCGCCCGAAATATAGCCGGTCGAGAATTTGGCATAGGCGAGGATATCGTCCGTCACATGATAGTTGACCCCCACCAGATAGGTCGGCTTGGTCTTCTTGTAGGTGAAGGGCGTTGCGGTCAGCGGAATGCCATAGGCGGGAATGGCCCTGTAATAGGTGCCATCCTTCTTGTCGCGCGTCACGCGAATACCACCGACGATATCCAGTTGAGGCGTGATATGCACTTCGGCCTGACCGTAGGCCGCGGCCGACTTGGCCGTGAGGAAGGTGATGTCGCGACCGGCAGGCAGGACGTTGCCCGGTAGAGGAACGGTGAAGAAATTCGCAATCCCGGCCAGCCCATCCGGCGCGCCGGTGGAGATCTTTTCCTTATAATAGAGGCCACCCAACGTGAGCGTCAGCAACTTCGAATTATAGTTCAGTTGAAGTTCTTCGCTCCACTGCTTCTGCCGGCTCGCATTCTGGTTCACGTTGAAATAGAAGGGATCGGGATTACCCGGATAGAAGAGCTGCCCCAGACCGATATTGTCGAGCGTGCCGAACACATCGACCTTGCGATAGGCGGTGATGCTCTTGAGCGCCAGATCCTCATTAATGTCCAGATTGGCCGTCAGGACATGCCCCTGGGTCTTCATCCGTCCCGGAACCGCAAAGGCGTTATGCACCGCGTCAGGGCGCCGATCCCCGGAAAACAGGGGCGGGTTGGCGGCGATCGCCACGTTGAGCGCCGAAAGCCCGAACCCGGCCGCCACGGCAGGATCATAGGCGATCACGCCCGAACCCTCCGCGGTCGTGATCGCCTTGGCCCAGTCGAACTTGTAGACAAGGTTGAACCTGTCGCTCGGTTCGAACTTGAGCGCGGCGTGGAACGCGTCGGTCTTGTTGGCGCCCAGCGTCTTGGGTGAAATCTGACGGCCAAGGCCCGCGGCGCTGCGATCGAAGACGATGCCGGCATCCAGATTCTTGATGTCGCCGTCCCGCTCGTTGCGCATATAGCTGAGATAGCCGCTGAACGCCCCGAACTGCGGCAGTTCCAGATGGGTGATCGACCGGAACTGGTCGAAATTGCCGACCGACACTTCCTGGCGAACGCCGAATTCGCCCGTCGGATCGGCCGTCACAAAGCTCAATGCGCCGCCGGTCGTATTCCGGCCGAACAGCGTGCCCTGAGGGCCGCGCAGCGCTTCGACGCGGACCAAGTCGAGCAGGTCTGTCGTCAAGCCATAATTGGCGCCCACATAGACGCCGTCGATGTTGATGGAAATCGACTTGTCAGACCCTGGCAGGCCGCCCGCGCTGGCGACGCCGCGCACAACGATCTGCGGGGCACCCAGCCCGCCCGGCGTCTTGCGCACCGAAACGCCCGGCGCCACGGCACCTACGTCCTGCAAGCTGGTGATGCGGCTGGCGGTCAATTCCTGCTGCCCGATCACGGCGACGGAAATCGGCACATCCTGAAGATTCTGCTCGCGTTTCTGCGCGGTGACGATGATCTCGTCGATGCCGACATCCTTGGTCTGGGCTACTGCAAGACCACTGGTCATTGCAGAGGCGAGAAAGAGGCTGAGCCTCACTCCATTCTGATATTTCTTCTGCATCCTAGTTTCCTCCCCCTTTTTAGTCTTCAGGCGATCATGGGTCCGCTGAATGCCATGTCCTATGTTCGCGGATCGATCGAAACGACCGACATTTTATGTTAGGTACTTGGCCTGCAAAACCTATCTTTCGATAAATCACGTGCAACATGTGATAATCGTGATAATTCGCCGGATCTAGGGCACGATCGCGGTGGCTTCGACCGACTGGCACCACATGAAATCCTCGACGAAACGACGTCGGTTGAGCGTCCAGTCCCCGTCGCGCTTCGCCCAACGGTCAAGATAACGTCCGCGGCAATGGTCATCGGTTCGCTCATTGCCTTCAGCCTCCCCATGACGCAGGATGATCGCGCCGGTTTCGCTGACGGCCCGATCGCCATCGACGACGATCAGTATATTGGCGATCTGATGGCGCTCGGCCCGGCCATGCGCGTGAATTTGTGCGCGAATGGCTCGCTCGGCCGACAATTGTTCGATTTCCTTGCCCTCGCCGCCTTCCATTGATGCAAAAAGTCGATAGGACGGGTCCTCACGGTCCCGCCGGGCTTCGTGACCCATCCGCCCGTGTCCCGACTGATTCCACATCAGCTCTTCGGTCAGCGTGCGATGATCGATTGCCCAGCGGCCATCCCTGCACGACCAGCGATCCAGATATCGCCCGCGATAATGGCTGTCGGTGACCATCCCGGACCTGTCGGGATATCCACGGAGTACTGCGTGCGCGCATGTCTCGCTCACGGCCCGATCGCCCTTTATCCTGATTGTCGGGTTCATGATCTGGTGCGAATGCGCGGCGTACACCTCGTGCCCCAATGTCATCTGGACGGCCATTTCCATGGCCCGGCCCTTCAACTGTCCGGACTCATAATCCAGCGTCGCATCATCATGCCAGACCGATTTCCACAGCTCGACGTCGAAGCGGTCGATGCCTCGGCAATAGCGATTCAACTGGCGCAGAATTTCCCGTTCCGCGATCAGGATTTCACGGCGGTCTCGCTTTTCTTCGGCATCTCCGTCCCTATCGCTTACCGGAAAGGCGAACAATGCGCAGACGGGATCGGCGCGGTCGCGACGCGACCTTTCACCGCGTCCGCCATCCTCGACCGGCTGCGTCCATGTCGCGCGCTCGACCACCCGCCTGCCGTCGATCGCCCAACACCCGTCGCGTCTGGACCACTGGTCCAGATATTCTGCCCGATCATGGCTGTCGACCATCGTGGCGGATCGACGGACCGCAGACAGGTCGCATCGACTGAACGCATGATCGCCATCGACCACGATCTGCACATTGGACAGATGATGCGCATGGCATTGGGACGCGCCCAATTGACCAATGATCGCGCCTCCCACTTCTACAACCGGGCCGCCCGTTCCCAGGACTTCGTCATCCCATGTCCCACCCTCATGCCAAACGGACAGCAGCAGAGGCAGGTCCAGCCGGTCCTGAGCCCGGCAGGCTGCGTAGAGTTGCTGACGGATCTCGCGCTCGGCCAGCAACGACCTCAGATCGTCACTCGGCATGGCGTACGCCCGGGCTGTAGATGATGGGGAAGGCAGGATGGTCGAGCGGACCGAACGCCTCCAGTCCCAGCCCGTCCGTGAACGGGCTCTGCGCGCCTGTATAGCGCGCGTCCCCAGGCAGATAGAGCGCCCCCCATGACCAGCGGGGGTGGGGGCTGCTATTCGCCCCGGTGCCATGGATGGTGAAGTGGCTGTGCACTGTCACATCGCCTGGCAGCAGGTGGATGGGGTCGGTGAGCGTGCAATGTTCTTCCAAACAGGACGCCCAACCCTCCCAGATTTCCGGGTTCAGCAAATTGCCCAGATTGCCGAGTTTATGCGAGCGGCTGTAGAAACGGAGCGCCCCCTGCTCCGGCCTCACCTCGTCGAGCGCCAGCCAGATGTTGAGCGTGTTCGCCTCCGAAAAGAAGTTTTGCAACGTGTCTTGATGATAACGCGTCGGCTCCGCCATCACGCCGCCGGCCGGATGTTTCAACAGCAGGGAATCACGCATCTTGCGAATGGAACTCTCTCGCCCGAACAGACGCGCGAAGTTCCGGCCCAGTGTCGGCGAGGTGGCGAGGGCACGGTAATGAGGATCGCTGTCGCCAAGGCCGACATGCGTGCGGAACCAGCGATATCCCTCTGGAAGTTCAGGCTCGTCGTTCGGCGCATTGCCGTCATCGCCAAAAAGCCCTTTGGCACCTTTCAACAACTGCGCGGCATAGTCGCGGCTGATCAGTCGCTCCAGCTTCACCCATCCATTTTCGAAAAAGAACCGAACTTCCTCATCCGTCACCGCGCGTACGCCGGGATCGACGATCGTTTCGCCTGACATGGCTCTGCCTCTCCTGAAGATGCTACTGACTAAAAGGTCAGTAGCACGTGGCTACGTCTCGTTGACCACCCTGTCAACCTTTGTTAGCCGGTCCGACGACGCGGTTGGGAGGCGGTAATTTGGTCGAAAAGAACAAGGCGACACGGCGGCGTCTGTCTGCGGATCAATCGCGGATGCTTATTCTTGAAGCAACGGAACGTCTTTTGCAGAGGCAGGGCCATGACGCGCTTACTGTTCGCCGCGTCGCTGCAGAGGCGGGGATGAAGACGCCACTCGTCCACTATCATTTTGAAACGACCGAAGACCTGTTGATCGCCTTCTACCGCTATATCGGTGAGAAGCATCGATTGAATATCGAGGCAGCGCTGGCATCGGACCGGCCGATCCATGCGCTGTGGGACGTCAACACCGCCCGCGATGCCGGGCGGCTGATGGCAGAAATGATCGGCCTTGGCCACCGCAACGAAGTCGTGCGGGCAGAGTTTGCCGCCCATGTCGAAAATTTCCGGGCGATGCAGGCGCAGGCATTCGAGACGGCGCTTCGCCCGCATGCCGCCGCTGCCGGCTGCACGCCCGACGCCGCCATCTTCATCCTCACCGCCGTGACGACCGCATTGATCATGGACCGGAGCGTCGGCATCAACGCAGGTCATGAAGACGGTATTGCATTTGTGAAGGCCTGCATGGATTGCCTCGAGCCCTGACATGAGGCGCATCAAAGCCTGAGATTGTCCGTGGGCACCAACCCAAAGATAGAGGACAGCCGCCTGTTAGCCTTTAGAGCCTGTCGATGCTATCCGTGATGGATAGAGCCGCGATTTCATATGGTTGGCAACGATAATCCGCCAACATGGGCAGGAGAGAAATGGATGGGCATCCCTATGTTGAAGCGTGCGCGAACCCGCGCCACGACCCTTGCAGCGATGATGCTGGGCGTGTCGTCGCTGCCAGGCAGTGCCGCCAGCCCGAAGGCCGACGCGCAGCCCGCTGGCGCATGCCCTGCCAATGCGAATGACCGCTCGATCTGTGGCATTTCCAATCCCGAAGACATGGCGCCGCTCGCCCGGAGCGAATGGATTATCGTCAGCGGCTATACGCCCGACGCCCTCTACAGCGTCAGCCTCCGCACGCGTAAGGTGGTGAATCTGGTCCTCGGCGTTCGCGCCGGCTGGGACAGAAAGACCTATGCCGACTGTCCCGGCCCTCTCGCGCCGGGCGCGCTGACGGCACATGGTATTGCCCTCACCGACAGCGCCGCGCCGTCGCTCTTCGTCATCAATCACGGCAGTCGCGAAGCGATAGAGGTTTACCGGGTGCGCCGGCACGACGCATCGCTCACCTGGGTGGGCTGCGTGCCGATCCCCGCCGACATGATGGCGAACTCGCTCGCGCATCTGAAATCGGGCACGCTAGTCGTCACCAGCCTCGGAAAGGCGAAGACCAATTTCCTGCCCGACATCATCGCTGGCCGGCCGACAGGCGGCGACGTCCGGCTGTGGTCGCGCGACAGGGGCTGGCGCATCCTGCCTTATTCGCAGGGCTCCGGACCGAACGGCCTGGCGCTCGCGCCGGACGAACGATCCATCTATGTCGCCATGTCGGGCGGTCGCGAAATCGTCCGGATGGCGCTCGACGGCAAGTCGAAGCCGGTGCGATCCGCGCAAATGGACATATTGCCAGACAATCTGCGCTGGACTGCCCAGGGAACGCTCATCACTACCGGCATGCGCTACGACCCGGAGGTCAATGCGCGCTGCTTCCAGGGCCAGAGCTGCCAGCCCCGGTTCGACGTCTATGAGATCACGCCGAAAACGCTCGCCGTGAAGAGCCTGTCCGGCCGCTTCGAACCCCGGCCCATGCCGCTCCCCACCACCGCGCTGCGGGTGGGTGGCGAATTGTGGGTCAGCTCGGTCAGCGGCAAGAATATCGCCGTCTTCCCGCTCAAGCCGAATTGAAGCAAGGGACCCGCGACCCTGAAAGGCGCTGGCCGACGACCTGACGCTTCACCCGAAATGGAGCTTCAGCCCCGGTTCGTCCCAGCGAATTTTGACGAGGCGGCCTGTCCGCAGCAGGGTCACATAAGCATCGCGCATGTCGTCACCGCCAAAGGCGATGTTGGTGACGGTGCGGTCCGGCAAGGGCAGGAAACGCGTCTCTCCATCGGGCCGGAACGTCGTGATGCCGCCGCCGATGATGGTGGCGACGCACACCGCGCCGGCTTCGGTCACGGCCAGACTGTCGAACACGGACTCGCCCGCGGCCGATCCCACATATAGCGGCACCGGCGCGTTTGTTTCGGGATCCTTGCACAGATGTCCCGGCGCATCGAGCGCGAAACTGAACAATCGGCCGGTCCAGCTCGCGGTCACATAGACCGTCTTGCCGTCGGGCGAGAGGCCCACGCCATTATAGCCCAGCCCGCCAAAATAGCCTTGGCGGATCTCGCTGCCGTCCGGCCTGCACCAATAAAGGCCGCTCTTTTCGATCTCACGCTCGCGCACGGTGCCGAAATCGGTGAACCAGATGCCGCCCGTCTCGTCGAACACCAGATCGTTGGGCGCGCCTATTGGCCGTCCATCGATGCTGTCATACAGCCGCTCGATCCGGCCGGTGTTCAGATCCACCCGCTCGATCCGCCCGCCGCCGCCATGTTCGCCGGGTCTGTTGCCCTCGCCGCCGCAATTGCAGACATAGAGCGCGCCGTCCGGGCCGATCTGCGCGCCATTGGGCGTGCCGCCAGTTTCCGCGACCACCTCTGTCCTGCCGCCGCCCCACACACGGCTGATGCGGCGGGCATGCATCTCCATGACAATCACCGAACCGTCCGGCATGACCACGGGGCCTTCGGGCGCCTTCAGCCCTTCGGCGAGGACTTCGAACTCGGTTTCCATCATGGCTCTCCTTTGATGCGATTCATGCGCCCAAGCCAAGCGCGTTCCTGATAGCGGCCCACAGCCGTTCAAACCAGGATAACCGCCCCGTTTCGTCATCGCCGCCGTCCACGGCAAAGACCCACAAAGCAGGCCCGCCTGTGGATGCTTCGATCTCCGGCGTCAGATGAGCGACGAAATTATCCTGATAGGTGCCGCCGCCGGTGACGATCGCGACATATTGCCTGCCCTGCACCGCATAGGTGATGGGGAAGGAATTGGGCGTGTCATTGAGCCGCGTCTGCCAGAGCGTCTCGCCCGTGCCACTGTCCAGCGCACGGAACCAGCGGTCGCGCGACCCTTCGAACAACAACCCGCCCGCCGTCGCAAGCACTGCCGAGGCTTCGGGCGCGCGGCGACTATTTTCCCACAGCGTCTTGCCGGTGCGCAGATCGACCGCCGTCACCCGCCCGAACTTGTTGCCGGAACCGGGACGCGGCGTGACTTTCCAAACCGACCCTGCGATGTTGGAACTGTCGATGGTCACTTCCATGCAGCTATCCAGCGCCGGGATGAACAGCACACCGCTGCGTGGATCATAGGATGTGGCGGGCCAGTTGCGGACGCCCGCAGCGAAGGGACAAGCCTTCGTAATCCGGCCCTCGCCTGGAATCTTGTGCAAGTTGACGGTCTTAGCGCCCGTGACTGGGTCGATTGCGGTGATGATATCCTGAATCCCATAGTCATAAGACCAGAGATACTTGCCGCTCTTGATATCGAGTGCTTCCAGCACGCCCAGCTTGCCCATGGACATCGCGACCTGCCTGCCGGACCCGCGCGGATCCTTGACAATCATGCGCTCGAAAGCCCAATCCTCGTCCCAGACGTCGCCGGGGAAATGCTGGAAATGCCAGGCGAGTTTCCCGGTTCGGGCGTCCAGCTTCAGCGTGGAATTGGTATAGAGCGCCGCTTCCGGTTTTCCAGGATCCTTTTTTAGCAGCGTGTTGACCAAATACGTGTTGCCGGTGCCGAATACGATCTGATCATTGGCATAATCATAGCTTGGCGCCGTCCAAACGCCAGCACCGCCGCGCTCGGATGCCGGGGCGCCGCCCCAGCTTTCCGCGCCGGGCGCATTGTCGCCAGGAATGGTGTCGAAGCGCCACAGCTCCTCACCCGACTTCGCGTCAAACGCCGCCATGAAGCAACGCATCCCCTTGCCGAAACAGACAGCGCCGCCTTGAAACACCCGGCCATTGGCCACCAGCGGGGCGGAGGTGAGCGAATTCTTGTCGCCGATCACCTTGTCCCAGCGCAGCGCGCCAGTTCGGGCGTCCAGCGCCATCAGATGATTGTCGACGGTCGATGCGTAGAGCGCATCGCCATAGAGGGCCATGCCGCGCGGTTGGCTGAGGCCCCGGGGTACCGCCTTGTCCTCCCGCTTCCAGATCGTGTCGCCTGTCAGCGCGTCGAGTGCGGTGATGTGCCCGCCGCCGTGCAGGAAAATCACGCCATCATGTTCCAGCGGGCCGATGCCATTCGTGCTCGATCCCAGCGACTTGCTCCAGATCGGCCTTAACCGCCCGACATTGGATCGGTTGATCTGGCTGAGTTGGCTATAGCCGAGCGCATTGGTGCTGCCGCGCCAGACGAGCCAGTCGTCGCCTGCCTCATGCCGCAACATCATGTCGGTGACGGGTCGCAACCTGGCCGCGACTGCCTTCAGCCGCTCGCCGGCGGCACGGTAAATATCATCCACGAAGGCCGCGGGGGCGGGGGCGAGGGCGGGCGAGGATGCCTCAGCCTGTCCATCGGCAGGTTGCGCGCCGACACCATTTTCCGCCAGCAGATAGGATGCAAGCGCCTTCGCGGTCCCCACCTCTAGCGGCGGGTCGGCCGCAGGCGGCATGGACCGAGCAATAAAGTCTGCCAGCCCGTCAACGCCCGCGCTGCCCCATTTGGCCTTGAAGGCCGCGCTCTTGAGCGTCGGCCCGCCGCCGCCCTGAAGCGACTGGCCGTGGCACAGTGCGCATTTGGCGTTATAGATCGAAGCGCCACCGCCCGCCGCCGCCGGCTCGCCGCCAGCCTGGGCAATCGCGCCGCCCGCCGCCGCCAGCACGATGACCGCCGGAATGATCATTCGCTTATACCTGCGCATTCACCCCACCCTCTTTTATCATTTGTCCTATCGACGCGGCGAACCGCTCATGAAAATTAGCGCGCAGGCCGGGTCCGGCCTGCGCGCCCTTCCATCTTATCCCGTCGGAACCTGCACCCATCGAAGCGTTGCCGGGCTAGGAAACGGCATCAAAAGCGTTCGACGCCTGGCAGATTGAAGAATTCCTCGCCCATGCCTTCTTCGAACCATTCGGCCATGTCTTTGTCCAGATAGATGCGCTCACCGCACATCTTGCCATTGGCGAAGGGGATCACGGCGTTGGTATAGCCACGGAAGGTCGATCCATCCTTGCGCGTGTAGACACAGCTAAACTCGTGCGCCAACATATTGGGGCTGGTCGTGGTGGAATAATATTCGCGCGTATCCTCGCCGTTACGCGGGTCGATCTGTTCGATCACCACGCCATAATTAATCTCGTGATAGCGGCGCAGCGCTTCCTTCCCCGTTATGCGGATGCGGTTGGGGTAGAATTCCCATACCGCGTCGTCCGTGATGGATTCCGCCATGATCCCGTCGAAATCACCCTCCATGAACTTGCGCGAATGTTCCAGGTTGAAATCGATCATCTCCTGGGCGCTCATCACCGTTTCGCTGGAAAACTGTTTCTTCCAGAGATGATCGGGGATTTCGACCTTGAAATCGGCGTCAGACATCGAACTACTCCATCTGCATTATTATATTCAGAATCCAATCCGCAGGACGGCCGGACGACGTCCGCCATTCTGGACGTCGCTCGTTACAGGGTGAACCTATCTGAAGGCAGGCGGATGTGGATGATGGGCTGAACGGAACCGACTTGGCAAGCTTGTGCGCCTTCTGGAAGATAGGTTTCCGCCGCCTCTCCAGTCTGCACGACTTCCTGTCAAATGTGCTCGGGCAAGGCTCGGCGGGGAGATGGATGATGGTGGCAGGTGCAGGCGTGGAGATACAGGTTCGTCCCGTCACGGACGCGGAAATCGCCTTTTTCTTCGAACATGGATGGGTAAAGCTGCCCGCCCTTATCGACCCGCAATGCACCGCCATCCTGCTGGAGCGCGCCCAGCGCACCTTCGGCGTGGATGGCCGCAAGGGGTTGGAGCAGGAAACGCCGGCGACGGAATATTGGCAGACATGGTTTCGCAGCAATTCCGACTGCGGGCGGGATGACTATTATGCCGCGCTCCGGACATCTCGCGAACTCGGCCGCAACGCCGCGCGCCTGCTGGGTCGCGACAGTTCCATCCGCATGATGATGGACGCAACCATGGCAAAACTGCCCGGCCATAGTAGCAAGGGCAATGGCACGGACTTCCACCAGGACACGCCCGGCCACATGTATCTGGAAGCGAACTTCCTCACCCCCTGGATCGCGCTGGACAAGGTCGATCAGGACATGGGCGCGATGCAATTCTATTCCGGGTCGCACAAGCTCGGCAATCTCGGTCAGGTGGGGGCGCTTTGGGAGGAATGGGCGCCCTATATCGAGCGTTTCTGCACGCTGTCTGAACCGATCGCGCTGCAACCGGGGGATGCCACGGTCCACGCCAACGGCACGATCCACGGCACGGCCCCCAATCGGGGTCAGCGGCCGCGTTGGTCATGGGCGGGCGTCCTCGTGCCGGGAGACGCGCGCTATACCGGCGCGCAGAGCGAATATACCGACGGGCGGGGGATGAAGGCCTATGGTCCATTGGACCACCCTGATTTTCCAGTCATTTACGACCCGCACAAACAGTAGCCAGGAGAGACGAAGCCATGAGCTATTATGCGGACGGGGCTCTTGATGCGGACAAGATTAAATTGGCGCAATCGGGCTTTACGCGCTGGGTGGACACCAGTTCCTTCCAGCCGGTCGACTTGGACGATCGCTGCTCGGTCGATTTTCTCCAGGCAGCGCTATCACATCTTCCCGATGTCGAAATCGTCTTGGCGAAGGTCAACCGGTCCGGGCAATTTGCGCCACCCCCGTCTCACCTGGTTCCCGACTATGCGCCGGCTCCATCCCTGATCACTGACCTTCCGGCCTTTTGCCAGATACTCGCCATTCAGCGCGCGGCAGGCGGCCATGTGGCCCATATGCCCATCTGGGTTCCGCTGGCCTGGAACGGTCGTTTCCTGGCGACCGGCGGGATGGGCAGCATCACCGGGCCGATATGGTTCGAACAGCCCGCCGTTCGCACAGTGACCATGCCGATCGCGCTGCGCAACGGATTTGCGACGGCAGCCACCGACGCGGGCAATCGCGATCCGCGCTTCTTCGACTGGCCGTTGGACCCAAAAAGCGGCGCGCTCGACTGGGACCTGTTGCGGAACTGGTCCTATCGCGGCACCCATGAATTGGCCGTTGTCGCAAAGGCGGTGACAGAAGCACTTCATGGCAAGCCCCCGTCCCGTTCCTATTATGCCGGTTGCTCGGGCGGCGGGCGTCAGGGCGTGGCCGTCGCGCTTCGCTATCCTGAAGATTTCGACGGCATCTGGGCGTCCGATGCGGCGGTGAATTGGACCTCGCTGTGGCCTTCCGCCATGTGGCCGGCGCTGGTGATGAAGGAATATGGAACCGTCCTTCCGCCAGCAAAGTTCAAGGCCTTTCGCAACGCCGCCCTGGAGGCATGTGACGGCGCCGATGGAGTTCGGGACGGCTTTATTGGCCTGGCGGAGTTGCGGCCTTTCGACGCGCATTCCGTCGTCGGCCGCCAGACGCTCGCCGGCCCGATCACGACGATCGACGCGGAGATCATGCAAAAATTATGGGACGGTCCCCGTCGCGCCAATGGCGAAAGGCTGGGCTATGGTCTGCCCGTGGGCACCGAGAGTTGGGGCGCTGTGGGCATTTGTAAATCGGTCGAGATCGAAGGCCGGCTGGAACCCGTCTGCGACGAGAGCCAGGCCTATTATCTCTATGGACGGCTCTCCCTTTGCAAGCGGCATTGAAACGTTCTGCGTGGATCAGTTGCAAACATCTATCCGGCGTCAGCTGGTTGCCCAGAGCGCCCAAATGGGGAATCCGCACACGCGCACCTCTACAGCTGGTAGGCCTCAAGAGCCTCGATAATAGTCAGGTTCATCGCGCGTCGGCTCGATCAGTGCAGTCCATTTCTCCGTCTACTCGCAAACTGGTTCGATTCTTCAGGCGGCGGCGCGGTAATGATCGCCCGTTCGAAGCAGGGCCCAGATTATCCGTGCGTTCTTGTTGGCGATGGCAACCGTTGCGCGGTTGAAACCGCGTCGCTCCCGAAGCTGGTTGGCCCATTGGCTCATGGGATCATTCTTATTCGGTGCCGTTCTCACGACGGCACGCGCGCCGTGAACCAATAGGCTGCGCAAATGCTGGCTTCCTCGTTTGGAGATGCCCATAAGCACGGCCTTGTCACCGCTCGAAAACTGGCGCGGTACTAATCCAAGCCAAGCCGCCATGTGGCGCCCATTCCTGAAGTCCGAGCCATCGCCGACCGCCGCGACAATGGCTGTGGCCGTTTTGGGCCCAACGCCTTTGATCCTGGCGACGCGCTGACAGGACTCGCTCGCCTTGAAGACGGCGTCGATTTTCTTGTCGAAATGCGTGATGCGACGATCGAGATCGCAGAAGAAATCCCACAGCTCGGCAATGGTCTCACGCGCCATGGTAGACAGGCCGGAATCGGCACGGGCGAGTATGTCCGGGATCATGCGCCTCGCCCGTGTGATCGACTTTGCAAAGGCGATACCGCGATCAAGCAACAGTCCGCGCATCTGACTGACCAAGGCAGTTCGATGATTGACGAGGCGCTGGCGGGCTCGGTGGAGGGCTTGGACATCCTGCTGCTCCACGCTCTTTTTGGGCACCAGCGGAATGTGGGGTTGACGCACAGCCGTGCAGATCGCCTCGGCATCGTTGCCGTCGTTCTTCTGCCTTCGTACTAATCACGAGGTTCCCATAATGCGGAGGAACGCGGCCTGATTGGCGGATTTTTGCCGATTTCGGATCGCCTTGCTTTGCATTATTTGGCGCCGAAGCTCTGCGGGTCAATCGACCAGCAGAGGAGCCGCCAATGTCGGATAACCATCACGAACTAATCGCCGCACTCAATTCGTCGCTTATCGGTCAGCGATACAGCCCGGTTGTGGCGAGGAACTACTGCGCCTACGCGTCTGGATTTCTCGATTATCTGGGGCAGCGGGGCATCCCGGTCGCGGACGTGATCGGCGTGCATGTGGAACAATATCTGCGGCATGCAATCGTCCAGTTCGAAAAGCAGCGTGGTCGACGTCCCAGCGCGCGCTGGCACGAGGTCCCGCGCTCCGGCATTCATGCGCTGTTGCGGCTCGTTCACGGCCAATGGCCGCCGGCTATCAAGCCTACCTGCGCAGCCGATGAGATCCGATTTTCAATCTGCGCCGAATACGAAATCTGGCTGCGTGAGGAACGCGGGTTGGCTTGTTCCAGCGTTGCAGCGCTGATGTGGGAAGCCCGGAACTTCCTTGCCTGGCAGATCGATCACGGGCTCGACGGTTTGGCGGCTCTGAGCGTGACTGACATTGACCACTACATGGATTTGCGCGCGCCGAAATTGAAGCGCTGCTCGCTGAAGTCCGTGGCAGAGCGGCTTCGTGCGTTACTGCGCTACCTCCATATCACGGGTCGCGTTACGACGGATCTTTCCGGGCATGTCCTGGCACTGACGCTTTATGCATATGAAGGCGTACCTTCGGTCCTGGACCGCGGTCAGATCATCGCCGTGCTGGAGAGTGCCGAGAAGGACAAGTCACCGGCGGGGTTGCGGGATTATGCGATCCTGCAACTCCTCGCAGCCTATGGTCTGCGGTCAGGTGAAATCCGCCATCTCCGGATCGAGGATATCGACTGGCGAACGGAAGCCATCCATGTGCATCACCACAAAACGCGAGCCAGCACATTCCTGCCCCTTCTTGAGCCGGTCGGCGAAGCGGTGCTCGCCTATCTGCGCTCCGGGCGTCCCTCGACCGATGTCAGGGAGATCTTCGTGCGTACACGCGCGCCCTACCGAAAGCTCGATAAGCTTTACAGCATGGTTCGGCGGCGGCTCCGTGACGCTTGCGTCCAACCGCCTGGTAAGTGCGGCCCCCACATCTTCCGTCATGCGCGCGCGGTCGACATGCTGCGCGCTGCGGTGCCTCAAAAGATCATCGGCGACGTGCTGGGCCATCGTTCGACAGGATCGACGGCTCCCTACCTCAAGCTTGCTACCGAGGATCTCAGGGCCATCGCGCTAGACGTGCCGGGAATGGAGTTGGTGGCATGACCGCGCGCTGGCCCGATCCCGACCGCGCGATCATTGGCCGCTATGTCGCGAGCCTTGATCTGCGCAGCACGAAAAGCCGAGCCTGCTATGCCCAGGTCTTGCATGGCTTGCAGGATGTCGCCGAACGTTACGAGGCACTCGATCAGGAAGTGCTGCTGGTCTGGCTACGAGAATCAGCCGTTCGTCGAGCGCCGTCCACGCTCTTGCACCGCACCCGCATCGTTGACCGGTTCTTCGAACGCCTGGCGGAAATCGGCGCGATCCAACGCAACCCTGTCTCCGCTCTGCGCGATGAGTGCAATATCAAGCAGTGCATGCCGATCTGGCGGGCATTGGCGTCGCGGAATCCGGAAGAGGCACTTGCCGAACTCCACCAACCCAGACCGTTCGGCAGCGTGCTGGGCGAAATGATGGCCGAACATGTCGCGATGATGCGGCGCAGAGGATACAAATACACATCGCAGCCCCAGTTGCTTCTGCGGTTCGACCGGTTCCTGCAGTTGCATCCGGGACCGGAAGCCGAGCCGTTGAGCGCCATGATCGATCGATGGGCCAAAACGAATGGCACGCTTAATCACGCCGAGGAATGCGAAAAGCTCGCGCGCGTCTTTGCGAAAATCCTTCGTCACCGCGACCCGTCGATACCCATGCGCCGACCGGACCCGAGACCGAGGAAGGAGGCCTCCAAGCAATGGCGAACGCCTCATATCTACTCGCCTGCCGACGTGCGGCGGATGCTCGAGATCGCCCGTAACTACCCATCGCCGGGGGCACCACTTCGCCCGCAGAGCATGTACACCATGCTCCTCCTCGCCTATTGCGCGGGCTTGCGGCGCGGAGAGCTTGCCCGTCTCGATCTTGGTGATGTTGACCTGCATGCGGGTACCATCACCATCCGGCAGACCAAGTTCTTCAAGACCCGCATTTTGCCGCTACCGGGCAGCGTTGTAGTCGAGCTTCGGGCCTACATCGATGCGCGCTGGCGTGCCGGTGGATCACAGGACACGCGTTCGGGTCTGTTCTGGCACGAGCGAGGCGACGGCCATTACACCCCGGAAATGATCACCTGGCTGCTCACCGACGTCATACGCCGCGCCGGGTTGAAACCATTGCGAGGAAAGGCAGGCCCGCGCGTGCATGACCTGCGCCACTCGATGGTCGTGAACAGAATCCTCGAATGGTACCGAACGGGCAACAATCCGCAGGATCGCCTGCCGTTCCTCGCGACCTATCTCGGCCATCGGGATATCAACTCTACCCTGGTTTACATCACCGTGACGCAGGAGCTGTTGCATTACGCAAATGACCGGTTCCGGGCAATTGGCGCACAATGCCTCAGCCTGGGACAGGAGGCACAGCCATGAGCAAGGCGGACCCGTTCCCGAACCTGCTGCGCGCGTTCTTCTACGAATGGCTAGTCGAACAGCGTAACGCGTCCATCCATACGGTTCGATCATACCGCGACACCTGGCGGCTGTTGCTGCGGTTCATCGCGCAACGTACTGGAAAGAAGGTGGCTACGATCACGCTGGCCGATCTGGCCGCCAATGAGGTGACCGCGTTCCTCGGTCACGCCGAACATGAACGCGGTGGCACAATCGGCACGCGCAACTGCCGACTTGCCGCGATCCGCAGCTTCTTCCACTTCGTGGCCACCAAGGATCCCGCGTCGATCGCGCAATGCGTCGAAATCCTCCATATCCCGATCAAACGCGGTCCCGTGTCGGAGCCGAGCTATCTGGATCCGGCGGAAGTGACGGCGATCCTCGCTCAGCCAGACCGTTCGACCGTTGAGGGTGCGCGCGACCATGCGCTGTTCTCGTTCCTCTACAACAGCGGCGCACGGATACAGGAAGCGCTCGATCTATGCCCCGAGGCGATACGGTTCGAAAGCCCGAGCTGCGTGCGCCTGACCGGCAAGGGGCGGAAGGAGCGCATCTGCCCGTTATGGCCGGAAACGGTCCTGCTGCTGCGCAAGCTGCTCGAGCGGCAACCACGGGCTCCGGACCAGCGGCTGTTCGTCAACCGCTATGGCGAACCGCTCAGTGCCTCGGGGGTCCGGTTCAAGCTTGCCGCCTACGTGAAGGCTGCGACCGAAACCACGCCAACGCTACGTGCCAAGCATGTGACGCCACATGCCTTCCGACACGCCACCGCCGTGCATCTCATCTCGGCGGGCGTCGACGTTACAATCATACGCAGCTGGCTCGGCCATGTGAGCCTCGATACGACCAACCACTATGCCAGGGCCAATCTGGAAACGAAGCGGAAAGCCCTGGAAAAGGTCGCCGCTCCGACCACACCTAGCGGCAAGCCATCCTGGAAGCGCGATGTAAGCGTGCTCGCCTGGCTCGACACGCTCTGAAATAATGAGGAGGAACAGGGACAAAATCGGCGAAAATCCGCCAATCAGGCCGCGTTCCTCCGCATTATGGGAACCTCGTGATTAGTACGATTATGCTCACCACGCCATAACTTCACGAACGGTTTCACATATTGCGGGCTGACGATCTTCACCTTGTGGCCCAGTTCCTCAAACTGACGAGCCCAGCAAAATGCCCCCGTGCAGGCTTCAATCGCAACGGTACACGGTTCGATCCCGGCTATCACCGAGAGTAGCTGGTCGCGCATGACCCGCCGTTTGAAAACCGCATTGCCCTTGCGATCAACGCCATGAAGCTGGAAGACATTCTTCGCTAAGTCGATACCGAGGACATCGATGGTCATCGCTTCTCTCCTTCAAGTTCGATTACACAACAGTGCTCCGGGGTGGGAGAGCCGTCCATCCCATTAGCTGGATATTGGAAGACCTCCAGTTCGACTGGAAGACCCTCAGCCTAGAACGCTATGAGGAACTGACTGACCTGGGTTTCGCGAAGTTCGAGGATATCGCCACCAATGATCCTGATCTGTCATCTCTGCGCGTTTGCGGCGGCAAGCTGCTTCTCACTCAGGCGGTCAACGACCAAGTCGTTCAATACGCCTCTGTGGTCGACTATTATCGCAGGGTCGTCGTAACCTGTGGGGGAGAGGCGCAGACAGGCTCCTTCGCGCGGCTTTTCTGCACCGACGGCGACATCCACGGCACCATCGCTGGCCCGGGTCCCGGCCTGACGACGGCGTCGGCAATGACGGCGCTGATGGCGTGGGTCGAACAAGGCGAAGCGCCTGAGGAAATCATCGCTGAGCGCGTCGATGTCACTACGGTCCAGGTGGTCGCGGCGCGGCCCACTTATCCCTACCCGGCGGTGACACGCTATAAGGGAAGCGGCGATCCAGCAGTGGCGTCAAGTTACGTTGCGTCGCTGAAATCATGTCGATAGCTGCCGTCGCAGAAATTGCGTGGGCGAAAGTCCTACATGTCGGCTGAATGCAACGCTGAAGGCGCTCGCCGAACCATAGCCGACGCGTTCCGCGATCTCGCCGACATCGCATTCTTTCCGGCGAAGCAGTTCCTTCGCCATGGCCATGCGCCAGGCGAGCAGATATTCCATCGGAGCAACGCCCACGGCGCGGCTGAACCGCTCGAAGAAGGCCGAGCGGGAAAGAGCGGCCGTTTTTGCCATTTCGGCAATCGTCCAGCGACGAGCTGGGCTTTCGTGGATGCCGCGTATCGCCTGCGCCAGTCGTTCGTCGGCCAGGCCGCGCAACAGGCTGGGCGACGCGGCGGTCCCGGCCGTGGTACGAAGCGCTTCGATCAGCAACACCTCCAGCAGGCGGGCCAGGATCACCTCGCGCGCGGGCCGAAGCGCGCGGGCCTCCTCCGCGACGAGTTGCGCCAGCGTCGACAGCCTTGCTTCGCCGCGAATATGCACCAGTTGCGGCAGCAACGATACCAACAGGGCGGCATCGGACGATTCGAAGATGCAGTAGCCGACCAGATAACGAACGTCCGGCGCACCGGTCGCGATGCCGTGCCGCACTTCGCCATGCTCCAGAGTGGTCATCGATACATTGAGGGTTTCGGGCGCGACCGGCTCAAGATCCGACATGGTGAAATCGTCGCCCGAAGGAATCAGCGTGAAATCCCCCTCCTGAAGGATTATCGGGTCACGACCGTCTACGGCCAAACGCCCGGAACCCTCCAGGGTGAGGCAGAAAAAGGGCTGCCTGAACCCCGAACGGCGCGTGCTCCAGCGGCCCTTGCCACTCACCAGTTTCGAAAGCGGTGCGGTGGGCTGGAGCAGCGCGACGATCTCCGCCACCGGGTCGATCATGGCCGGACTCCTGCAAATGATTTCTGGACTTTCAACCATAGATCGTCCGGCATCCCTCGTCTATACCGGCAAATGGAAAATCATTCCGGAGTCGCCTTGCCGGATAAAACCATCCCATCGCAGGATGATCTTCAGGCGCCTCGCGACACATCGGTCAGGCGCGCGCGAAACGCGCGGAACAATGCAGCTTTCAGGTCTGCCCTGCAGAAGGGTGACCTTTGTTCTCCGTCCGCCGGATGGGTTTGAACCAATAACCGCCATGCCAATCAAGGCGGACACTAGGGGAGGATAAGATGAGACAGACCATGCACGCCCAGGCTATTCGCGCCTTGCTCCTTGGATGCAGCGCGCTTGCTTCGGTGGGGTTGGCCCACGAGGCACAGGCTCAGGCTCCGAGCGAGGCCACGCCCGCGGCCCCGGCGGGCGATATCATCGTTACCGCGCGCAGGACCGAAGAGCGGTTGCAGGATGTTCCCGCGTCGCTGACCGTTTACAGTCAGGCGGACCTTACCAAGCGGAACATCTCCGTCGCGACGGATCTTGCCACTTACACGCCTTCCCTGTCGGTTAACCAGCGTTATGGACCCGAAAAAGCGTCCTTCAGTATTCGCGGCTTCAACCAGGACCTGTCCACCGCGCCGTCGACGGGCGTCTATTTCGCCGAAGTCGTGGGTGTGCGTGCGCAGGGCGGGACGACGGGCGGCAACACGGTGGGTGCCGGGTCCTTCACCGACCTTGCCAATGTGCAGGTGCTCAAGGGCCCGCAAGGGACACTGTTTGGACGTAATACGACAGGCGGCGCGATCTTGCTGACCCCGCAAAAGCCCACCGACAGACTCGAGGGCTATGTCGAAGGCACCTATGGCAATTTCGACCAGAAGCGTGTCGCCGCGGTCCTGAACGTGCCGCTTTCCGACACGTTCCGGATCAGGGCGACGGTCGAGCGCAATGACCGCGACGGTTATATGATAAATCGATCAGGCGTCGGCGCCAGGGACTTCAACGACGTCAACTATCTCTATGGACGCCTCAGCATCGTCGGCGACCTGACGCCCAATCTCGAAAACTATCTCATCTTCCACTATAGCCATTCGAATACCCACGGCTATGCATCGCGCATGGTCGGCTGCAACCTGAATGCGACGGGCCTCGCCCTGCTTCAGGCGACATCCTGTGCCGACCAGCTGGCGCGGCAGAACGCTCGCGGCGACAGTCTCTACGACGTGGAAACGCGGATTAGGAATCCCTTTATCAAGATCGACACCTGGCAAACCATCAACACCACGAAATGGCAGGCCAGCGATACTTTGACGATCAAGAACATTATGAGCTACGGCGAATATAAGGAGTTCGACTATTTCGACGCCGGCAGCAGCAATTTCGTCGTCGCCAACGTCAACAATCAGGGCGGGTTCCGCGCGCGGAACATCAGTCCTGCCTTCCCTGACATCGTCATTCCAGCCGGCACCGCCTATGACCGCGTTGTCCTGGACGTGATCGCGCCGGGCGCTCCCGCGGGCGCCGAGAGCAGCTTCATCGAAGAACTGCAAATCCAGGGCAAGACCGCCGACGACCGGCTGAACTATACGATAGGCGGCTATCTGGAGTTCAGCAGACCGCTGAGCTGGAACCAGAGCGCCACGGGGATCTTTACTCTGTGCGACCGTCCCAGCACCCTGTCCTGTACCAATCCGATCCTGGCCGGCAGCATCGGCGAAAGCCGCACCCGGTTCAATTTTGACAACCACGGCGTCTACGGCCAGGCGACCTACAAGCTCACCGACCAGCTGACCATCACCGGCGGGCTGCGGTGGACGTTCGACAAGATCGTCGCCACCGACCGCACGACCCGTGCCGCCCTGTCCACCGCCGCCGGATCGTTCGTCGATCCCAGGACGGGCGTGTCCATCCGACGGACATGCGCTGACACGGCGCGTTTCGCCAACATCGCCCGCACGGATCCGTCCGCATGCGAAAAGACCATTACCAACAAATCGGATGCGCCGACATGGACCGTCGGCCTAGATTACAAGCTGTCGCCTGATCACCTGCTCTACGCGAAATATTCGCGCGGCTATCGTCAGGGGGGCATAAACTTCGCCTTTATCGGCCTCGAATCCTGGCAGCCCGAAAAGCTCGATTCGTACGAAATCGGCGGCAAGGCAAGTTTTCATGGCGCGATCAGTGGATATTTCAACATTGCCGGCTTCTACAACAACCTCACCAACCAGCAGGTTGCCGCTCTTCTTGTCGCCACGCCTGAAGCGCAGGCACGCGGCATCAATGCGGGCTCGTCCATTATCAACGCGGGCAAGTCCAGGTCCTACGGCATAGAAGTCGACACGTCCGCCCTGTTCTTCGACAGCCTCCGCCTGTCTGCCGGCTATACCTATCTTAATACCAGGATTGTCGAGGTGGCGACCCCGGCGGACCTGGCGCCAAAGCTGGTCGGCACGCCCTGGGCATCGGCCACCCCCCGCGTGAAGAGCGGAAGCAACTTTCTGGATAGCCCCAAGCATCGGCTGACAGTCACCGGCACCTACACCCTGCCGCTGGACAGCGGCGTCGGCGAGGTTTCGGTTGGCGTGACCTGGGTTCATACGTCGAAATACATCACCAACGCTCTGGAGCCGCAATATGTCAACGGCTTCCCGATGGGGATCACCCCGTCGAGCAATTTGGTCAACCTGAACCTGGACTGGAACAGCGTGGGCGGGTCTCCCTTCGATGTCGCGCTGTTCGCCACCAACGTCACCAAAGAAAAGATCAAGCTGCCGAACCAGAATTCCTACACGGTTTCCGGCGTCGCCGAAGTCGGGATGAGTCCGCCCCGGATGTACGGTCTGCGCCTCAGATACCGGTTCGGCGAATAGGAAGGGCGGCGCGCAGTGGTCCCACTCCCCCGGCTGCGGCGCGCCATTCCCATCAGATTCGGCCCCTTCGCAAAAGGCAGGGACGCCATCGGAAAGGCAGATATGACGCAACCACTGAAAGTTGAAGGCAAAGTCGCCATCATTACCGGAGCCGGAGGAAAACCGTCTCCCACGGGCTCCTTCGGCACGGGCAAGGCGATCGCGCTGTTGCTGGCGCAGCATGGCGCAAAGATCGTCGTCGTCGACCGTCATCAGGATCGCGCCGACGGCACCCGGCGGCTGATCGAGGAAGCGGGCGGGGAAGCGGTCACCGTCCTCGCCAATCTCGCCACCGAGGCGGATTGCCAACGGATCGTCCGCGAAGCGCTCGCCGCCTTCGGCAGGGTCGATATCCTCGTCAACAATGCTGCCGTCTCGCCGCTGAAGACGCTGCTGGACACCACGGTGGAGGATCTGGAAAACAGCATCACCGTCAACCTCACCATCCCTTTCCTGCTGACCAAGGCCGCGATTCCGCAGATGATCGAGGTGGGCGGCGGCGCGATCGTCAACATCTCGACGCTCGCCGCCATCAGGGGGGCGGCCGCCATGCCCGCCTATTCGGCCGCAAAGGCGGGCATGACCGGTCTCACCATCAGCACGGCGGCGGGCTATGGCCAGCAGGGCGTGCGATGCAACGCGATCATCGTCGGCGCGCTCGACACGCCGCTGCGGCGGGCGACGGTGCCGGGCGAATATATCCCGCGCGTCGCCGCGCTCAGCACCGAAGGGGATTCCTGGGACATCGCGCGGGCCACCCTCTTTCTCGCAAGCGAGGATTCATCGCACATCACCGGCGTCCTTCTTCCTGTCGACAGCGGCAATTCGATTCTCAGTCCCTGACGACGCGCAACGGCTCAATTGTGCAAATACAGAGTAGGAGAGTGGGGTGTCGAAGGCGATGGAAGATATTGGCTCCAGCGGGCACATCAGGTGGAAACGACGGACCAGGGCTGAAAAGGAACCGATCCCGTCGGCGGCACGGCGAGCCGCGACTGCTGCATTTGCGGGCAGCTTCATCGAATTTTACGACTATTCCATCTTCCACGTTCTGCTTGTCTATTTCTCGCCGATCTTCTTCCCCGGCACCAACCACAGCGCGCTTCTGGCCGGGCTGGCGGTTTATGGCGTGGGCTTCATCGGTCGCCCCGTCGGCGGCATCCTGTTCGGGCGCATAGGCGATTTGCGCGGGCGACGGACGGCGCTGATGATGACCATCGGCCTCATGGGCCTGTGCACCGCGCTGATCGGCCTGCTTCCGAGCCATGCGGCGATCGGCCTGGCTGCCCCGGTGCTCCTCGTCCTTCTTCGTTTCGGCCAGGGGCTATCCGCCGGATCTGAAATCATGGGATCGGTGACGCTGGTCATCGAAACGGCGCCGCGCTCGCGCCGTGGGTTCCTGGCGTCCATGACTCCCCTTGGCATGGCGTCGGGAGCCCTTTTCGGGAGTGCTATCGCGGCCGCCGCCAGTGCGCTCCTGTCACCGTTGGAGATGAGCAGCTACGGTTGGCGCATCGCCTTCCTGCTTGTCATACCCCTGACGCTGACCGCGTTTCTGTTGCGCCGGCGGGTAGAGGACTCGCCCGAGTTCGCCGAACTGGCGCGTAGCCATCACACGGTAAAGGCGCCCTTGCGCGAAGCGGTGGTCCCCAACTGGCGGCAACTGTTGCTGGCAAGCGCCGTGGCGATCACGGTCAACGGGCCGGCAAGCGCTGGCACTTTCTACATTCCCTATCTGGTCGGCACCCGTGGCCTGCCCTTCGCGGAAGTGGCGATGGTGAATTCCATTGCTTGCGCTATTACCTTGCTGGCGCCGCCCATAGCTGGCCTGATGACCGATCGGCTGGGTAATCGTTCGATGCTGGCGCTGGTTTTCGCCGCGTTTTTCGCCCTCGCCTTCCCCATATTGTGGCTGATCGGGACGACCGAAAGCCTTTTGGTGTTGGGCCTGACACTCAGCCTGCATCTGGCGCTCAGCCACTTCATCGCCGTGCCGGCATGGAGCTATATTGCCGGGCTGTTCCCGGCGAACGTGCGCTACACCGGTTCGACGCTTGCCGCCAATGTGGGCGCGGTTCTGGTGGGCAGTTCCGGCGGCTTCGCTGCCGCCGCGCTTGTCTTCGCCACGGGTTCGTCGCTGGGCGCGACGATCTGGATCAGCGGCTGGAGCCTTGCGGGCCTGTCCGTCCTCGCCCTCAGCCGAGGCTTTGCACGACGCTTGAACCAATCCATGACCGGAGTCGCAGCATGAACGCCGAAAAAGACGGTCTCCCGATGCCGCGCCGTCTGCTCGCCATCTCTGCGGTCAGCTTCGGTCAGGCGCTGTGCATCATGGACGGTTCGGTCGCCAATATCGTGCTGCCGACCATCGCCTCCGACCTGCGCGTGGACAATTCCGCCGTTGTCCTGGTCGTGACCATATATCAGCTCGTTCTCGTCATGGGTCTGCTGCCCTTGTCGGCGCTCGGTGACAAGATCGGTCACAATCGGCTCTATCGGCTTGGGCTGCTGCTTTTCTCCATAGCCACCGGCTTATGCTTCTTTGCTCATAATCTGCCGTTGCTGCTCGCCATTCGCGCGCTGCAGGCGCTCGGAGCGGCGGCGGTGCTGAGCGTTTCCATGGCGATCGTGAAGGCCATATATCCGGCGCATCAACTGGGCCGTGGGCTGGCACTGAACACGATCGTGGGGGCTAGCGCAGCAGCGCTCGCGCCCACACTGGGCGGCTTCATTCTGGGCGTCGCGCCCTGGCCCTTCGTGTTCGTCATCGGCGCGCCGCTGGGGATCATTTCCCTCCTGCTCGACAAGGCGCTGCCCCCTTCAGAGCCCAAGGGCGGCACCTATGATCTATGGGGCGCGCTGCTTTGCGCCGCCATGTTCGGGCTGACCATCGTCGGCATCGAATATGCAAATCAGGGCGGCGCCCTGAAAGGGGCGGCCGCCATTGTCGTCGCGGGCCTGCTCGTGGGATATTTCTTCGTCCGTCGCGAACGCGGACGAACCAGGCCGCTGATGCCGATTGACCTGCTTTCCCAGCCCCAGCTTGCCTTGCCCACCGCAGGAGCGGCGCTGATCTATACGGGTTTCACGATCCTGATCGTCATGCTCCCCTTCCAGCTTCAGTTAGCCCATGGCTTCAGCCCGATGGAAGTCGGCACCCTGATGGCGTCGATGCCGATAGCCTCTTTCTTCGTCGCGCCGGTCGCGGGCATCCTTTCCGACCGCATCCGGCCCGATCGGCTGGCGCTGTTCGGCTCGCTGATATCGGTAATGAGCGTCGCGGCACTGGCGCAGGTTCCCGCTGATGCCCGCCAGCTCGATATTCTCTGGAGGCTTGTCCTGCTTGGTATGGGTGTTAGTTTCTTCACCGCCCCGAACACGCGCATGTTCATAGGCGCCGTCCCGCACGATCGAACCGCCGCCGCCAGCGGACTGATCGCCACGACGCGTCTGATGGGTCAGACACTGGGCGCCACGGCCGCCGCCACCTTGCTGGCGCTTGGTTTCAATGAGTCCCTGATATCGCACATGACGGTCGTAATTCTCCTCTTGCTTGCGGGAGCGACATGCACAGCGCGCGCCTCGACCTCCAAGATTCAGGATAACGTGGCGGTCTTGACCAGATGATCAGTCGCTGGATGGGGGCAAATTATTTTCCTTCGCGGAGTTTGGAGAACGCATGCACAGATTCTTGCCTAAAGGCATATTGCTCTTGCTCTTCTCCTCTAGTTTCGGCGCGCATGCCGAAACTGGCAAAAGATGCGGCGCCTATAATGGATTGGATGTTTTGTGCCTTTCCTCGCATTCTGAAGATCTGGTCAAGTTGCCTGACACCAGATGGCTCATCATTTCCAATCCTTTGCGGCTCCTCGACACGGTTTCCGACAAGAGCCGTGTAGTGGCCGAGATAGCGATCAAGTTCGATCATGCGACCTACCGCAGTTGCCCCGGCCCTATCGCTCCAACAGGTGCGAGGAAAATGGGCTATGCCGGAAGTGCACTCAATCTGCGCGTCGGGAGACCAGGCACCTACACGCTCTACATGCGTGGCCCCGAAAGACGAATTGAAGTTTTCGATCTCGACGCGCGGCCCAAAATTCCGCGCCTAACGTGGGTCGGTTGCATTCCTACGCCGCAAGGCTTGTCCCTCAACGCGATAGCTCCATTGCCCGGTAAAAGGTTGGTGGCCACCAATTTCGCGAGCGCATCGTTCGGCAACTTCGCCACACCGGAAGGACGGGCCAGTCTGATCCGCAGTTTGTCCAATTCAGAACCAACCGGTGATCTGTGGGAATGGGGACCTGACCTGGGCTGGTCTAAGATTCCCGGGACAGAGGGGTCGGGCCTCAACGGTATCGAAAGTTCGAAAGACGGGAGGATTCTGTATGGCGCCGAATGGGGGCGCAGTCGGATCATCATGTTCCAGCGCGGCAAGGCGGGACCACCCAGGGTCGTTACAAAGCTCAATTTCAGGCCGGATAATATCCGGCTCCAGCCTGACGGCTCGCTGGTGATCGGAGGGCATAGAGCGAGTGTCCAATCCATATTGAACGACTGCTCGTTTGAACATCGGTGCAGGGAGATCCATTCAAGCGCAGTGATCCTCGACCCCTTGACCAGAAAAATCCGCTACGCCTTGAAAGACCTGCCGCTGCCGAGCCCAGCGCCGCTATCATCGACAGTCGGACGCTGCGCTCCACCCCCGAGAGCGGCGAGCGTGCCGGCTATGACGGTGGCAAGCGCAAGAAGGGATCGAAACTCCACATGGCAGTCGACACGCTGGGCCATCTGCTCGCGCTTCATGTGACGCCGGCCAGTGCCGAAGACCGCGGCGAGGTCGAACGGCTCGCACGCACCGTACAGGCCGTCACCGGCAACACGGTCGATATCGCCTATGTCGATCAGGGCTATACCGGCGCGCGGGCTGCCAATGCCGCAGCCGCCCATGCCATCACGTTGGAGGTCATCAAGCTGCCCGAGGCAAAGCGGGGCTTCGTTCTCCTGCCACGGCGATGGGTCGTCGAGCGATCCTTCGCATGGGCAACCCGCTTCCGCCGCCTCGTCAAAGACTACGAACGATACGCACAGACCCTCGCGGGGCTGCACGTCGTCGCCTTCGCTTGCATCATGATGAAGAAAGCCACAACTGCCGTCGCCGGTTCATAACAGCCTCTAGGGTTTGTGGACACTTACCTGAGCCATAGGACGGTAGCGGCGAGGGTAACGATAGCGAGGTAGTTTCGAGCAGTTTTTTCGAAGCGTGTAGCGACGCGGCGGAACTGCTTGAGCTTGCTGAAGCAGCATTCGACGAGATGGCGTTGGGCGTAGAGATGCTTGTCGAGCGGAAGCTTGCGGGCGCGCGACGGGTTGCTGGGGATGACGGCGACAGCGCCCTTTGCGGCAATGGCCTGCCGGAAGTGGTCGGCGTCGTAGGCGGTATCGGCCATGACGACCTTCGCAGGCAGGCCATCGATCAGCGGCGCGGCTTGAGGCACATCGCCGCGATGACCGGCGGTAAGAGCAAACCGGACCGGGCAGCCCAGACCGCGAACCGCAAGGTGGATCTTGGTACTCAGGCCGCCACGAGAACGGCCAATGGCTTGATCTTCAGGCCCCCTTTTTTGGCCCCCGCCGCATGTTGATGGGCGCGAACCACAGTGGAATCGACAATCAGATACTCAAAATCCGGATCATCGGACATCGCCTCGAATATCCGCCACCACACGCCCTTCGCACTCCATCGGCTGAAGCGCCGGAACACGCTGTTCCAGTCTCCGAACACCTCGGGAAGGTCGCGCCAGGGCGAACCCGTCCGCACGATCCAAAGCACCGCCTCAACGAACATCCTATTATCCCGGCCAGTCGAGCGCTTCTGGTCAGGTCGCCCAATGATCAACGGGGCCATCCGCTCCCAAGCGGTATCACTCAAAACCAGTCGATCCATCACACCCAAAGCCGCCTCCAAAAGACAGCCTTGAATCAGACTTTACCGAAAATGGGAATCCTAAGAGTCCACACCACCTAGAGCGCCCGGAACCGCTATCGGGTTATGACGCCCGGCCGGCATGTAAGCGCGATATGCGGATCAGTCCGTCGGCTTGCACTTGAAGGTCGCGGCAACCTCACCAATCGCGCAGGTTTCGCCGCGCTGGTTCTTTACGTCATAGGTGCGGATGATGATGCCTTCGCCCGGACGTGACTTGGACGGGCGTTTTTCCTTGACGCTCATCACCAGATGGATCGTGTCGCCCGCCTTGACGGGGTTCTGGAAGCGCCAGCTGATGCCCAGATTGGCGACGATCGTCCCTTCCGCGATGCCCATGCGCGCGCCGAAGCCCGCTGCCAGTGACGCGATCAGGAAGCCGTGCGCAATCGGCGCACCGAAGGGCGTGGTCTTGCAATATTCATGGTCGACATGGATGGGATTCATGTCCGACGTCAGCGTCGCGAAGGCCAGAATGTCATAATCCGTGACGGTCCGCCCCGGCGAAATCCATTCCTGACCGACTTCCATCTCATCATAATAGAGGCCCATAAACTTTCCTTTATTTGCAAAAACTGATGCCGCCTTACGCGGCGCTTGGCCGCCAATAGGGAAGCACGATCCCGTCCGTTTCCTCCCTGAACAGCACGTCTAGGTTCATACCAACGCGTACATCGGCCGGATCGCACTCCATGATGCGGGTGTGAAAGCGCACGGTCGGGTCTTCTTCCGCCGCGACGAGACCCACGACATAGGGCACTTCGTCAGCAAGACTGGGATGAAAGGCACGATGGACGACGGTGTAGGTGTAAAGCGTGCCACGGCCCGACAGTTCCACCCAGTCGACATCCTGACCGCCGCACCAGTGGCACCCGGCCGCCGGGCGATGTCTCTTGCGGCCACAGGACCGGCACTGCTGCACGGTGATGACATGGTTCCTGCAGCCATCCCAATAGGGCTGGGACAGAATATCGGGGACCGGGACGAAAGGCGCCATCTTCACTTCCTCAAAACCATTGCGCTGCCTTGTGGGCCGCCAAAGCCGCTCACCAGACCAACTTCCGCGCCCGCGACCTGCCGGACGCCCGCTTGGCCGCGCAATTGCGTCACCGCTTCGGCCACGACATTGAGGCCGTTCAGATAGCCCTCGTTCAACATACCGCCGCCCGTGTTCAGGGGTAGCGATCCGCCAGGCGCCGTGACGCCCGAGGCCACCATGGGGCCACCCTCTCCCTTCGCGCAGAAGCCGAAATCCTCAAGCTGATGTACGACGACGAAGCTGTAGGCGTCGTAAATCTGGGCGAAGTTCATGTCGCTGGGGCCAAGGCCCGCCGACTGCCAGACGCGCGGCCCGACATAGTGGGAGAAAAGCTGACTGTAATCTTCCCATTTTTCATAGTTGCGGCCGCCACCCGGACCCATGCCATAGGCGCCGCCCCGGATGTAGACGGGCGACTGCGCCAGATTCTTCGCCCGCTCGGCGCTGGTAACGATGATCGCGCAACCGCCGTCAATCTCGCGGCAGCAATCCAGCCGCGACAAGGGATCGGAAATCAGCGGCGCCGCCAGATATTCCTCCATCGTCAGCGGCTCGCGGTTGAATGACCGCTCATTGTCGATCGCCCATTGCCGCTGGGCGATGGCAACCTGCCCATAATGTTCCTTGGTCGTGCCATAGGTCGCCATATGATGGCGCGCCCACATCGAATACCACACCGGCACGCCCAATATACCATAAGGCATCAGGAACTGCATCTCGCCCGCGGCCTTGCCCGCGGCGCCGGTTTCGCCAGCGCGCTGGCCCGACCTGCCGTTCATCGCGCGATAGCAGATGACGGTTTCGGCAAGCCCCGCCATCACCGCCATCGCCGCTTCCAGGATCACCGCGCAATTGCCCGGCCCGCCCTGTGCGATTTCATTGTACCAGCGCAATTCGCGGATTCCCAGCGAACTGGCGACCACCTGCACCGGCGCGCTATCCCCCATATGATAGGTCAGCAGCCCGTCCACGTCGCTGGGCTTCAGCCCCGCATCCGCCATGGCGTTCCGGCACGCCTCGACCGCCAGCATTTCCGTGGTCACGCCGGATTTCGACGAGAAAGGCGTGTAGCCCAAGCCGACGATGGCGCATTTGTCCCTGAGCATGATAATCTTCCTACGAATGCGCCGCGGCCAGCGCCGGCGCCTCTGCCTGCTGGACCACTGCCAGCCCGTCGATCAGCACGGGCTTGCCCTCGTCCAGCATGATGGGGTTGAGGTCGAGTTCCGTGAGGCCCTCGCCCTTGCTGACACACCAGTCGCTGACGCGCACGATGACATCCGCCAGCGCTTCTTCCGCACCGGGGTTGAAGGACAGCAGCGCCTTGACCGCCGGCACTTCCTTCACCAGCGCGCGGGCATCGTCCGGCGTGACCGGCAGCGGCGCGAAGCTGATCTGCTGCAATGCCTCGGTAAGGATGCCGCCCAGGCCGAAGGTCAGGACCCGCCCGAAGCTCGGATCATGCGACATGCCTAGGAACAGCTCGGGGCCGGGGGCAACCATCTTCTGCACGAGGACGGAGTCCACCGCCGCGCCGGGCACGCGTTCCTTCACGCGGGCGATCATCCTGTCGAACTCGTCGGCCACGGCATCCCCGCTATGCAGGCCGAGCGCGATCCCGCCGACCTTGGCGCGGTGCGGGATGTCGGGGGAAATCACCTTGATCGCGACCGGGAAGCCAACCTTGCGCGCCGCGCCCGCCGCATCCTGCGCGGAAGAAGCGACCAACTCGTCCAGCACCGACACGCCGAAGGATTTGAGCTGCGCCTTGACGACATCTTCGGTCAGAACTTCCTGTTGTGCATCGCGAAGCGCCACGTGACCCGCATCGCCCTTGCCTGCCACCTTCGCGCCATCGTCCGTCGGCAGAATGAGGTTCAGCGCTTCGAAACATTGGGCAAAATTGTCGAAATAGGGCACGCCGACATCGGAGAAATAGGCAGCCACTTCCGGCCCGCCGGAAATCCAGGCGGCGACGGCATATTTGGGGCAGTCGGCCAGCACCTTCGCCGATGCTTCGGCCAACGCCTGCCCGATCGCATGCTTGTAGGCGCCGAACACGACGACCTGATCGATACCGGGGTCGGCGACCAGACATTCCAGTACCTTGGCGAACTTGTCGGGCTGGTAGAACAGACCCGAGGTCACGTCGATCGGATTGTCAAAAGACGCAAATTCGGGCAGCCATTCCTTCAGCCGCTCCTTGGTGTCCGGGTGCAGCGTCGGCACCGCAAAGCCGCTTTCCTCAACGAGATCGGCGGCGATCACCGCCGTGCCGCCGGAAATGGCAAGGATCGCCGTGCGTCGCCCGGTCGGCAGCGGGCGGGTCGCCAGCAGCAGCTTGCAGACCGCGACCAGTTCCTCCAGCGTACGGACCTTGACGATTCCAGTTCGCCGGAACAGCGACGAACAGATGGCGTCGTTTCCTGCCATGGAACCCGTGTGCGAAATCGCCGCGCGAGCGCCGGCCGAAGCACGAGCGGATTTGAACACCACGATATGCTTGCCCGCGGCCCTCGCCTTCCTCCCCAGTTCCAGCAGCCGACGACCGTTCTTGAGCTGCTCTGCATAGGCAACGATGACCTTGGTGTTCGGATCGTCGACCAGATATTCCACGAAATCGGTCAGGCCATGTGTCGTTTCATTGCCGGAACTGATGATGTGGCTGAAACCGATCCCTTGCTTGACCGCCATGGAATAGAAGATCGGCCCCATTGCGCCACTCTGTCCGATGTAGGCAACCGGCCCGGCCTTGAATTCGTCACCTTCGAAAACGGCGGTGAAGGACAGGTGCTTGCGATGGTGAAAATTGATACTGCCCGCGCAGTTCGCGCCCATGATGAGCAGTTGATGCTCCTGCGCGATCGCCTTCAGCTCGCCTTCCAGCACATGGCCTTCGCCGCCAACTTCGGCAAAGCCCGAACTGATGATCATATAGTTCTTGATGCCCATCGCCGCTCCTGTACGGAGGACGCCCGCGACATCGACTGCCGGGACCGAGATGATGGCAAGATCCACCGGCCCGCCTATCGACTCCAGCGAGGGAAAGCATTTCTGGTCCAGGATCGTATCATATTTGGGATTGATCGGGTAAAGTTCCCCTTCATAACCCAGCGACAAGAGGTTCGCGACGATCCGGCGGGCGGGGCCGGAAGGACGCGCACCGATGCCGACGACGGCGATGGAGGCAGGGTTCAGCAAGCGATCGAAATCATAAGCCATAAGTCTTCAGACATCCTTCCGCTGGGCCGCGTCACCCGCGCATGAGTGATTGCCCATAGTCTTTTCGCGAGGCCCAATCAGAATTCGAGCACGATCCGGCCACGCAGGCCGCCCTGTTCGAGCCGCCGGTGCGCCTCGGACGCTTCCTCCTTGGGGTAGGTGCCGACGACACGGATCGTCAGCTTGCCCTCCTCTGCCAAGCGACGAAGCCTGTCCAGTTTGTCCCGTTCCTCCGAATGCAGCTTGGACCGGACGGGAATCAGTTTGACACCGCGGTCCGCCTCGCCGGTCTGCATCCGCAGCGTGATGACCGTGCCACCGTCCCGCACCGCCGGGGCGAGCCGTTCGTTGAACAGCGCGCCGTCGATCGCGCCATCGACGCCATCGGGGAACTGTTCCCGCACCCGCTCCGCCAGATCGTCTCCCCGACGCAGCACCACGTCTGCGCCAAAGCCCTTCACGGCTTCTTCATCAGCTTGGGACGCGTCGGCAATCACCACCAGCCCGTCTTCCTTGGCCAGTTCCACCGCATAGCCGCCGAATGTTCCGGCGGCCCCGCTGACCAGCACCGTGCTTCCCGGCTTCAGACCCAACAGATCAATCGCAAGGCGCGCGGTCATGGCATTCATCAGGATGGTGCTTGCTTCGACATGGCTCATGCCGCGCGGCGACTTCACCACTGAATTGGCAGGGACCGCCAGCATCTCCGAATAAGCGCCATAGGAGCCATTGGGCGCGATGAATGCCATGACGGGATCGCCGACATTCAGATCTGTTTCCACGCCTTCGCCGATCGCCAGCAGCACGCCTGCAGCATCCATGCCCGGCACATAGGGCGGCGGCGCAGTGCGGCCGAACATCTTGACGTGCGTGCCACTGCGGATCAGCGCGTCGGTCGGGTTGACGGCTGCCGCATGAATGCGGATCAGCAACTGCCCCGGGCCGGCCACCGGGTCCGGCAAATCCAGAATCTCAAGAGCTTCAGGACCGCCAAAATCGGTCAAACCTACGGCTTTCAAGTGATCCACTCCCGTTAAACTTCTGGCCGGACCCGTCCGGCATATGTCAAAAATACATATTGCATGTAATGATCAATCGTCAAGTCTGAACGACATGAAGCTTCTTGCGCTGGAGTGCGTTCCCAATTGCCTGTCGTAAGATAGGACGATGGCAATTTGTCCACGCGATCGCCGTGCGCATTTACCCCGACAGCTTGACACGCCACGGCCATGCTCTTTATCGGAATGGACAATCAGAGCATCTCTTTGCACGAACGAACGGCGTGTGGTGATCGCCCGGATACTATTCTGTTTGGCGCTGTCCCATCTTCTTGTAAGATATATTATCGCATAAGAACGGCCCATATCAGCGATGCGTCATTTCTAGGAACGTCAGTGGCAGCAACATCCGATAACCAGTTGAGAAACCCGTCCCTGTCAGACAAGGCCCGCGATCGGCTTCGAGCCGCCATCCTGGAAGGTGAACTCAAGCCGGGGGACAAGATCAATATCGAGCGGGTCGCCGAAACCTTCGGCATCAGCCGCACTCCCATTCGCGAGGCGCTGAAGGCCCTGGAAACGGAAGGGCTGGTCCAGATCCAGGCCAATCGCGGCGCTATCGTCGAACCGCAGGTATGGCAGGAGATCCATCACCGCTACCGGATGCGTAGCCTGTTGGAAGGCTATGCGGCCGAACTGTCCTGCGCAAAAGGGGATGACAAGCTGATCGCCGCCCTGCGGGACAACTGCGCGCAGGTGAAGAAGGCAAGCCAGACCGCCAAGCCCGTGAGCATGGAAAATGCCCGTATGATCGCGGAACTCAACCGCAGCTTCCATCGCATGATCTGGGTCGGTTCAGGCAGCATGACGCTGGTCCGCTTTCTGGAGGCACTGGACCTGCCGCAATCGTTCAACGATTCCTTCTACAAGGAAAAAAATTCCCGAGATGTCGTCTGGCAAAGTCATGAGGCAATCGTGGATGCGTTCGCTGCGGGCGACTCCAAAATGGCAAGCGCCCTCATGGAACGCCATGTCCAACAGGCGGTAGACCTGCTGGCGTCCCACGCTGACGACCATATCAGCGATCTTTGCTGCTAAATCGGGTAGCGGCTGCGTCGCTGTCCGGTCGACGGCGCCACGATCCTCCGCGCCTCACCAAAGATAGGCCGTGCGGCTCCGTCGCCAGGATAGGGTCGGCGTGACAGGTGCTTCGTCACCACCCCCGGGGCAGAATGACACGGCCAAGGCGCCGCCTTGCCGGCAATTGGTGCAGGAGAGCCGCAGTTGAACAACCCTATCGATCCGCCGCCGCTCAACCTTGAGCTTCATCGCATCATGAAGGAAAAGCTGGGTTCAAACCCGATGGCTTCTCCCGACATAAGCGCCGAACAATTATTGAACATTGTCGGAAATGATCCGGGTACACCCGATGCGGTGATCGACCAGGGCGGCGCCGTAAAGATCACCCATTTGAAAATCCCGGCGGCCAGCGGCGAAGAACAGATACCCGTCCTAATCGTCGAGCCGTCCGGCAGGACCGGCAGGCCCTTGCCGTGCCTTTATTATACGGCAAACGGAGGAAAGATCAGGCAGGGGGCGACGGCTGGCGTCACGCCCTTCGACACGGCATTGGTCGCCACGCACGGCATCGTACTGGTAAGTATTTCGCCCAGGGTCGGCCCAAAACATCGCCACCCCGCACAGGTAGAGGATGCCTATGCCGGTCTGGAGTGGCTCAACGAAAACGCCGCCCAGCTCAGCATCGATCCGACGAAGATCATCATCATGGGCAAGAGCGGTGGCGGCGGGATCGCCGCATCGACGGCAATCTATGCGCGAGACAGAGGGGGGCCGCCGATCGCCTACCAGATGTTGATCTATCCCATGCTCGACGATCGCACGGTCACGGTATCGAGCCGTTACGCTGCAGCCGGATGGGGGCCGCGCCATAACCAGATCGGCTGGAACGCGATATTGGGCGATGCCACCGGCGGACCTGATGTCGATTCCTATGCTGCGGCGGCCCGTGAAATGAACCTGAAGGGTCTTCCCCCCGCCTATGTGGAGGTGGGGTCGAGCGAGATATTCCGCGACGAAGACTTGCAATATGCCAGCCGTCTGGCTGAGGCGGGCGTGCCGGTGGAGATACATTCGTGGATGGGCGGATTCCACGGTTTTGAAATCGTCGCTCCCGATGCCGCGCTTTCCCGGTCCTGCCTGCAGACACGCGAATCATTCCTCGCGCGCGCTCTGACCGAGATGGCCGATAGCGGATCCAGTCCCGCCAGGTGACCATCGTCACCTGGCTGCATGGGATCTAAGGAGTCAGATAGGCGCCACCATTCACCCCCAGCACCTGACCGTTCACCCATGCGCCGTCATCGGAAAGCAGGAATGCGACGGTGGCCGCAATATCCATCGGAACGCCAAGCCGCGTGCTGCGCAAGCCCGCCTTCAGTTCGTCGATGAATTGGGGAGGCATGACTTCCTTGGCTTTTTCGGTCAGCACCACGCCGGGTGCGACGGCATTGCAGCGAATGCCTTCCTGACCCCAGCGTGATGCGACATGGCGGCACATGGCGTTCACGCCTGCCTTGGATGACGAATAGGCCACGGGGGCTTCGTCCCGCCCGATGGGTGGAGAACTGGTCGTGGTCGTCGTGCAGACGATGCTGCCGCCGCCGCTTTCAAGCAGGTGGGGAAGCGCGGACCTGATAAGCGTCGCATAGCCGATCAGATTGACCCGCAGCGTTCGTTCCCAGATCGCCACGTCCATGTGCAAAATATCGATGTCACGGCCAAATATCTCCTGACGCAGGTCGGCCGCGTTGGCATGAAGCCCGTCAAGACGGCCGAAATGGCTGACTGCCTGCTTGACGAGGCTATCAGTCGATGTCTCGCATGCCTGATCGTAGGCAATCGCGATCGCTTCGCCCCCGGCATCGCGGATTTGCCGCGCGGCTTCTTCCGCGCCGCTGGCATCAATGTCGCCCACGGCGACCCTGGCGCCTTCAGCGGCCAGCCTGCGCACAGTCGCCAGGCCGATGCCGGTCGCGGCGCCCGCGACAATAATCACCTTGCCAGCCAATCCATTCATGCTCACCCGACTCCCGGAATATTTTCAAGCGTCTGCATTGATCCTCCGCGCGGTGAGCAAAACGTCACTCAAGAGCGGAGTGACCTTGGCTATTGCTCCAGCGCACCCCGTGCAAAGGCTTCCTTATCCATCATGTTCTGGGCGCCCAGCCTGCCCTCTTTCAGGGCGGTGAACATCTCGTCGATCAATTCGTCGCCCACTTCGATCTTCTGGATCTTCCACATGATCGAATCGATGATGGCGGAGGCATAACGGAACACTATGTATCCGATCGCTTCGATGGTCCATTTCGTGCCCCGGTCTGCCGCCAGTTCGCGGAACCGATCGGCAGTCAGTGAGCCTTCGACTGTGAGCCTCACCAGTTCCACCAGCTCCTTACCGTGCGGAGGCAGCGCATCCAGCCGGCTATCCCGAATTGCCTGGATGTCGTCCGCGGAGATGCCGTTGGCGGCCGCCACCGCGATATTGCCCGCCTGCACCCAACCATTCACGAGTAGCGGAAGTAGTCCCATGTCGATCCAGGCACGCTCGACCTCGTTCATGGTGCCGCGAATGCTTGCGGTCATGTAATAGTCGCCCAGTTCAGCCCAGAGGCGAGCGAGGCGTGGGGTCTGCAACAGGCCGGTGAACAGCGGGGCGACTTCGAAGGGATATTCGTCGCGAAGCATCGGCATGCAGTCGAACTTGCGCTGGTCGCGGGCCACGACCCAATCGAGATCCCTGGCCTCGCTTTCGCTGAGCGTCTCCTTCTCAGGCAAGGGCAGGAAGCGGCTCATATCCCGCCCTTCCCCTTCCTTGTCCCAGTCGAGCGTCGCCCAGGTGAGCTTCAGGACTTTCATCTGGGGTGAATTTTCGCTCAACATGGGCACCTCTCCAAAATTATCTTACGGGCATCGATAACGCCACAAAGCCAGGCAATTATATTAAAAGCAATGCGTTGCCAGGCTTCTTGCGACCGGCTGTCCGCAAGGTCGGCAGACCTGATCCCTTCAACTTTTTAGCTGTGGCCAGCGGCACGCAACCTATCCAATGTCAGGTCTTCGTTCGGCAGGCGTCGGTGCAATCCAGATCCTGCCGACTGAAAGATAGGTCAATCGCGCATCTTGCGCGCTACACCCTCTTCCACTCGAAATATGCATAAACAGGCAAGGAGGCGATGGTGATTGAGCTTTTTGGCGGATCTTCCCCAAATGTCCTGAAGGTGGTGATTGCCCTTGAGGAGTTGGAGTTGGAGTATCGCCACACCAAGGTGGACATCATCAACCTAAAATTCGAACCGGAATTTCGGAAAGTGAACCCAAATTCGCGCATTCCGGCGATCATCGATCAGGACGGCTTCGGCGGCAAGTCGTTTCCCCTGGGGGAATCGGGCGCGATCCTGTTCTATCTCGCGGAAAAGCATGGCGCGTTCCTGCCGGAGGCGTCGGCCGACCGCTATACCTGCATGCAATGGCTGATGTTCCAGATGTCGGGCATCGGCCCGATGTTTGGCCAATATGTGTATTTTAGCCGCCGCGTGAAGGACCAACCCCACGGCCTTGAGCGCTACACCAACGAAGTGCTGCGCCTTTACGATGTCGTCGAACGGAGGCTGGCGGAAAGCCGCTATCTGGCGGGCGACGAATATAGCATCGCCGACATGGCGTCCTTTCCCCCGCTTCGATACGTCACCATCACCGGCCTTGACCGGTCCGCCTATCCCAATATGATCCGTTGGATGGACGAGATTGCCCAGCGCCCGGCGGTGGTCCGCGCCATCGAAAAGAGCGGGCAATTCGATCTCGACAATCATGAAGGCGCCGCCAAGATGACCCCGGATCAATGGGACCGGGCCTTCCTGCGGGGCAAATATTCCAGGGCACACACTCTGGGGGTGACGCCCGCACCCTGACGCTTCGCGGCGGGGGCGATCACCCTCCCCCTTCGCATACGGCCGGCGTGTCGGGGTCCGTCCCCGAACGCATCGGCCGGACTGAAACAATTGAGAGGATAGACCATGATTGCCCTGAACGACGAAGAACTGCTCGCGGCCATGCAGCCCGAAAACCGCGCGATTTTCATGCCGCTGGAAAAACGCCCCGGTCCTCGTATGACGCCACTCGAAATGATCGAACTCAACGGGGAACATAGCCGCCGTTTCTTTGCGGGTGATTTCGACGGCATCATGGAACATTCGCTCATCGACGATCCGGTCTATGAATTTCTTCCTGCTCGCATCCGGGTCAGGGGCAAGGAAGCAGTGCACCGCTATCATGAACTGAATTATGAAATCGTGATCGCACAGGTCGATCCCGAACGGCGGGAGACGCCCGCAGATGCGGGCGTCACCCTCACGCGATCTTTCGGCGAGAACAGCTTCACCACGGAAATCAGTACCATGCTCAAGATCGGGACGGGTGAACCACAGCGTTGCTACTTCAACGCGGTCATCACGTTTCAGGATGGCAAGATGGTGGGCGAACGCGTCTGGATGGACCAGAAGATGAACGACTTCTTTGTCGCCGGGCTGGAAAAGGATCCAGAATTCTTCAAACTTCCGGGCGTCGAACGGTTTTAAGCGTCAAGTCACAGGAAATAGTCATGGTCGTGCTTGAGCCGGAAACCGCGGTCCATTCAAAACCGTTACCAGAATTGAACGGTCTCAACGCACCCTTCCTCGAAGGGCTGCGACGCCACGAGTTTCTGGTGCCACGGTGCCGGGACTGCGGCGATTATCACTGGGTGCCGTATCCGGCATGCCGGACGTGCCTGTCAGACGCCTTGAACTGGACTCCCGTTTCCGGCCACGCCCATCTTTATTCCTACACGGTCGTGCACCGCGGGCTGGGCGCATTCGCGGAGGAAGCACCCTATGTCGTGGCTATGGGGGAGTTGGTTGAGCAGCCGCGCCCCTGCATTGTCATAGCGCAACTGGTGGGGACCCCCTGGCAGAACATCCATATCGGTCAGCCGCTGCAAATCGGCTTTGTGGACGTGCCGGGCGCAAACGCCACGTCCTACCGCTGGGTCGTTCGCGAGTGATCCCTGCGGCCTTGGGCCATTCGATGGCGGGGTCATGAAACAGTGGTGAGGTGACTGTGCACGACTTGCGCGGCAAACGCATCATCATCGGCGGTGGCGCAACGGGAATCGGGGCGGCTCTGGCGGCGCGCCTGACAGGTTGCGGCGCGCATGTCGTCGTCGGTGACATCAACAGTGCTGGGCTCGATGCCCTGATGTCCGATTTGGAGGGTTCGGAAGCGGCGGTGCCGGTCGTTTTCGATCTGGCTGATGATGCGTCCATCGATCGCCTCGTCCAGCGTTGCGTCGATCAGTTCGGCGGCGTGGACGGCCTTGCGATCGCCGGAGCCGATCTGTCTCCCACGACAGCGGACGCAGATCGCCCCGTGCTGGATATGGACTCAAGAGTCTGGGAACATGTGTTCCGGGTCAACACGATCGGTCACGCCAGACTGATGAAGGCGGCGATGCCGCACCTGATAAATGCGGGCGGAGGCACCATTGCCGTTGTCACCTCCGGAGCGGCGTTCATGGGTTCGACGAGCTGGCCCGCTTATGCTTCATCCAAAGCGGCGCTGGGCGCGCTGGTGAGAAGCGTTGCCCTTACCTATGGCAAGTTCGGCGTGCGTTGCAACGGCGTCAATCCCGGACGCATCGTCAAGGAAGGCGACTATGAAGTGCCGATCAATGCGCTGGACCGTGTTGGCCGGCCCGACGATGCCGCGCGCGTGCTGGCATTCCTGCTTTCGGAGGAAAGCGGCTGGATCACCGGACAGATAATCTCTGCAAACGGCGGGAGTTCTTTCAGGGAATGATGTCTTCCGCTTTTCCAGGGCGTCAATTGGTCGCATGGCGATCGCCGACATCTCTCTGACTCAAATCGAAAAGAGTTCTCAATGGACAGAAAATCACCGGGACTGACGGAATGGAAGGCATACTGGCCGTTGGTTCTGACGGCATTTCTGGGAATGTCCTACCCACCGGTAGCCTATTATTCCATGGGCCTGTTCATCGAGCCGCTTAGTCAGGACTTTGGCTGGAACCGGACCGAAATTGCGATTGGCGCCAGCATTTCCGCAATCATATCGGTCCCATTGATGCCGCTGGTGGGGGCACTTGTCGATCGTTGGGGAGTTCGATTTCTGGCCCTGCCCGGCACGATTATGACTGGCGCATGCATTGCTTCTTTTGCGACCGCTAACGGGAATCTGACGCAATGGGCCCTCCTGTGGGGCATATTCGCCCTTTGCCAGGCCTTTTTGAAAACGACCATCTGGACCGCCGCCGTCATGTCGCGGTTCGTTGCCTCGCGGAGCCTTGCGGTCGCTGTCACACTTTGCGGCGTGTCCTTTGCGAATATCGTTGCGCCGCCCCTCGTCCGATGGCTGATCGAAAGTTTCGGGTGGCGAACAAGCTATGTCGCCATAGGCATTGGCTGGGGACTGCCCGTCTTCATCCTGTGCGCGCGGTTCCTGTACGATGGACATGATGACAAGCGGCGGGGCGATCCGGTCAAAGCTGGCGGGCCGCAGATTTACGAATATGGGCTTTCGATCCGTCAGGCACTTCGCAGTGGTCCGATCATCCGTGTCGGTGCCGCAACGCTCATCACGCTGCTGCTGACCGCCTGCCTCGTTGTGCACCAGGTGCCGCTGCTGATCGAGGCGGGGCTCAGCCGTACATCGGCAGCCTATCTGGCAAGCCTGTCCGGCTTCGGGGCCATTGCCGGAAGCCTGGTCAGCGGTTGGCTGATGGATCGTTTCCATGCCGGGACAGTCGGGGCGATCACTAACGCGATGGCCGCAGCCGCCCTCTTGCTGTTGCTGGAACCGTTTCGAACCCCAGCGCTGATCGTAACCGCCATGTTGGTGATCGGCTATGCGAGCGGCACCAAGCTGCAACTCTGCGGCTATCTGACCAGCGTTTATGGAGGCATGAAGAACTACGGGAAGATATTCGGTGTCATGGCCAGTATCATCGCCGTCAGCAGCGCCCTTGGCCCCATGCTGGGGGGTGTGATCTACGATACTACCGGCAGCTATTCCGTTTTCATCCTGGGTTCGATCCCCGCAAGCCTGTTTTCGGCCATGCTGCTGGTTGGCCTGGGCAAATATCCTGACTGGAGCGCGGTGGAGGACGAACCTTTCGCGGATCGAACGGTAGCGGTAGCGAAGTAAGCCTAAAAAACTGAAGGCCGCATGACATCATCATGCGGCCTTCCCTTACTGGCAGGGCTTCAACCGGCCTATCGGTATGAGACGCCGCCGATGCCCGGTAGTGGCTCGCCCTGATGAACCGCCCCGCTGGTGATTGCGCGTTCTATCTCGCTGGCGGAGAGACCAGCCGTTTCGAGCAGTTCGGAACTATGTTCCCCAGCACCCGCCGTCAGCAGCGTGTCCGACCGCTCGGTTCGCGCGAAGCGGGCGAGGCGTTGCGGCACATAGAAGTCGCCTCCCGTATTGCCCCGCACGGTCGTGAGATAGGCATCCCGCACCAGCGGGTCAGCTGGCAGTTCGCTGATATTGCGGGCGGGAACTGCCGTGATTCCGTGCGCTTCCAGCAACGAGATCGCATCTTGCCGGGACAGTTTTTGCAACGCCTGGGAAATCTCGCCGATAGCGGCTTCGTCGGACAGCGCCGAAGATTGCAGCAAGCCTGCATCGACGAACTGGTCGATGCTGTTCGCCAGCACCCTGACATAGCCGTCGGCAGCGGGATAGAAGCGATCGATCTTCGAGGGTCCGGCAAAGTCCCGACCGCCGATGCGCGGAGCAGGACAGTGCTGATAGTGAACCAGTTCGCCCGACTGCATGAACACCGAAGCGGCGGCCAGCGAGGTGGCAGTACGTTGCCCCATGCCGGTGCGCGCGCGATGGAACAGCGCAAGGCAGGCCGCGAAAGCGGCGGCGCATCCACTCGAAACGTCATTGACGGCGACGCCGATGAAGACCGGATCACTGTCTCCACCCTGGGCCCTCTGCATGCCGGACGTAGCTTGAATCATGGGATCGAAAGCGGGCCGGTAAGCTGATGGGCCGGTTTCGCCGAAACCCGTGACCGAAACGGAGATCATGTCCGGTTTGACGGCGGTCAGCGAGTCATAGTCGATCGCCAGGCGCCCCAGAACGCCAAGCCGGTAATTGTCGATGACGACGTCGCTCACGCCGGCCAACCGGAGAAAGGACTCGTGCCCGATGCCGTTGCGCAGGTCGACCTCCAGGCTTCGCATGCCGCGGTTGTAGTGCGATCCGACCATGCGGAACACATCGCCACCCCGCGGTTCGACCTTCACCACGTCCGCGCCAAGTTCTGCCATCAGCATGCCCGCATAAGGCCCGGCGAGCATAGCTCCGAGATTGAGTACCCGAATGCCGTCCAGCGGCCCGCGACCGGACCGAGGGGACTTCTGTTTTGTCGGCACCGCCTGCTCGGGCCAGGACGGCAGATCATCCAGCGCAACGAAACGACGGGGTGAGGAGGCCTTGGCAGGCGTGCCGAACAGGTCAACGAGCAACCCGCCCATCACCACTTCGCCATGACGCGGGTCAGTCAGCACCTGACGTTGACCCACCGCCCGGATCTGAGGATCGTCAAGCCAGTTCTTGCTTTCCCCGACAAGGCCGACGGGGACATCGGCCGCGTCAAGCTGCTCCAGCCAATGGTCGCTTGGTTGGGAAGCGAAGGCATCCTCGAACGCCTTGCGAACCCAGCCGCGATTTTCAGGGCTGTGCAGGTTCGTGAATACCCCGTCAATCCGGGGATCGTTCCAAAGGTCTGCGATACCCAGCACAGCCAGGGCGGCTTGCTGGAACTTGGGCGTGGGCGCTCCGAGGAATACCCATTTGCCGTCAGAGCAGCGATAGGAGGAGTAAGGCGGGTTCGGCCCACCCGGCCCGACCGCCGTGTTGATCGACGGCGCGGTGGGGTCCATCACCAGCGTCGCGATATTGGCCACGATCGACCCGTGGAAACCATCGACGACCACCTGCTGGCCGAAACCCGATTTTTCCCGCTCGACCAGCGCTGCGACCGCAGCCGTCGCAGCCCACAGGCCCTGTTCATAGGAGATATAGGGCGTCACGAGATCGATGGCACCGCCCTCAAATGACCCTTGGCGGAGAGCAACCCCGGATGTTGCCGCAAGAAGATTGTCGACATCAAGGCCGCCGGCATCAAGCGCAACGCATGAGGGCATGTGCAGGTGAACGAGCCTTGGCAGCGCATCGACATCAAGATCAAGTTTGGCGATGGTCGCGTCGTCACTGGTGACGCAAATGTCCGCGCCGCGGAGGAGTTGACGCACCACATCGATGCTGGATTCAGTGCTCCAGTCCAACGACGTGCATAGCTTGTTGCGATGCCAGACCGCCAGTCCGGGAAGGTCGGCGGACGCCGTCCATGTCGGCGGCTTGATATGGATGATTTCCGCGCCATAATCGCCCAGTAGCATAGCGGCGACGGCGCTCGCGATGGTACCGCTCAGGTCGAGAATCCGAACTCCAGCTAGTGCTTGATGATTATTCATTACATCCTCTTCTTTATTTGGTTTCATGGGCCGCGCGCCTAGTCGGCCGCAAGCACCAAACTGCCGCAGACCCCGTGTACGGCGGCACCCTGCGAAAATGCGAAACCTATCTGCGCATCCGGCACTTGCCGGGCGCCCGCCTCGCCGCGCAGTTGGCGCACAAGCTCGATGGCCATCATCCCGGTGGGATTGCCATTATGCGTGTTGGATAACAGGCCGCCGTCCGTGTTGCACGGCATGGACCCGCCAAGGCGGGTGTGCCCGGCACGGACATAATCCGCCGCTTCCCCTAATTTGCAAAAGCCCAGTTCTTCAAGGTCGCGGAGGAATGTGACTGAAAAACAGTCGTAAAGATTTGCGACATCAACCTCGCCGGGCGTAATGCCCGCCTGAGCGAAGGCGATTTCGCCGACCTTGCTCGCAGCCGAGCCTTCCCGTCCGATCCAGGGCGTGTCGATAGTCATGTACAGATCGGAATCCACAGCCTCGGCTCCGCCGATTATCCAGACCGGCCTCCTCCGGCAATCGCGGGCGATGTCGGCCGCAGCGATTACGATCGCCCATCCTCCGTCATTGTCCAGCGCGCAATCCAGTAGGCGAAGGGGGTCAGCGATCAACCGGGAATCCAGCACGTCCTGGACTGTCAATTCACCACGAGACCCCATGAGCGATGCCGGATTGAGCGTCGCATGATGTCGATGAATGACCGGAACCTGCGCCAGGTCTTCGCTCGTGACCTTGAATTCGTGCATGTAGCGCCTTGCCCACATGGCATACCAGGGGGCCATATAGCCGCCCCAGGCCATGCTTTCCCAAGTTTCTGCATGCATGGTCTGGTTGATCTTGCCGCGAGGGCCGATCTCCAGATTTGCCTTGCCGTGGAACAGGACCACCACATTGGCGAGACCGGCGGCGATGGCCGCAGCGGCCTTCTGAGCGCCCAGATGCCCCCCGGCGCTGTCCGTATAGGTCAGCGCCCTGCCACCCAATTGGGCTGCCCAGTGCTGCGCGGAAGGGAGCTTCAGCCCCGCCGCCTCCATCGTGATTGGCGCAACGATGCCATCAACCTCCGCCAGAGATAGCCCTGCATCGTCGAGCGCACCCTTGATCGCTTCTATCTGAAGCGACGTCGATGATCGCTGGAGGGACCGCCCCTGTTCGGTCGTATATATGCCTACCACTGCGGCAGAACGATGCTGAAAAGTCATAGGCCCTGTCCCTAAACTGCATGCATGACGGCGGCCCGGATGCCTGACATCGCACCCTCCCCCAGTATGGCATAATCTTCATATCAGCCGTGCATGGCACGGTTTTCGGCCTTATGCACTGCTGCGTGCGTCAAGAGTTAGACCAGCCCTTGGGCTTTGAACCTTTCTTTAGTAAGGCATTTATCGATGGTTCCTGCTCCCGGCGACGCTGGAAAAACCAGTCCGCCAGGCGCAGCCTCCCTGTTGATAGGTCATTCCTGTTATCATGTGGTCAAGGATGCGGATCATGCGTCGCCTTATTGGACGCTGTGGAACGCCAATATCGAATTTCGTCCTAACGGAGAGAGTGCATGTCGGACATTTGGAACGGGATCAACAGCCTGTATTTTGAGTATTGCGAAGCGATCAATTCGAACGATCCCCTGCGATACTCGATGACCTTTTGCGAAGATGGCGAAATCCGCATGACCGGGCGCAACCCGATGATAGGTCGCGACGCCATTCGCGGAAAGGCTAACCCGGAGGATTTCGGCCTCAAATTCCTCTTTCAGGTTCCACCCCGCTTCCATATTCTGGAACATGCCGCCGACACGGCCAAAGTGCGCGCCTACACCGTGGAAATCAGCAACCTCCGGGGCGTCGGCACTTATTATCTGGCAAATTATCTGGACGAATGCGTGATGGACGAGGGCGTCTGGCGCTTCAGGAAGCGTTTGGGCGATGTGCTTTATTGGGGGTCATCGGACATGATGGGCGACCAGTTCACCTATCCAGCGCCGGCCCGCTTCTGATGGTGCCGGATAGTTGACGCCATGGGGGAATGCGATCGCCGAGACTTTCGCCTTCCCCCGCTTTCATCGCGCAGCCAGCGTCACGGATCCGGGCCAACGCCTCATTCAGCGGAACACATTCTCCAGCAGCGTCAACGTGCCCGCCCATGAGATGTCGCTCGACAATTCATGGTAACTTAACCCCTCCAACTGCTGTTCATGGGCATATTTATCCGTGAAGCCATGATCCGCCGCGCCAAACAGTGTGATTTGATAGTCACGATGCCCCGCTTCGATCATTTCCTGCCGAAGCGCCGCCACATCCGCATCCGGCGCCCAGGGGTCCCCCCCGCCGGTGTAGATAACGATCTGGCCTTTGATGCCACCGGCTTGGGCCTTCTGATAGGTCGTCAGAATACCATGGTAGCTAATCGCGGCGCGCAAATCCGCGCCGCTACGCGCCATTTCCAGCGACGTGGTGCCGCCATAACAGAAACCAAGAGCCGCGATGCGCTTTTCATCGACATAGGGTAGACCCTTTGCGACATCAAACCATGCGACGGTGCGCGCGCGTTGCTTCGACGGGTTGTCCAGAAATTCCTGATAGGCAGGTCCAAAGCCTTCCGGGCCTGCGCCTTCCAGATGCGCGCCATACATGTCGGTGCAGATCGCAACATAGCCCAGAGCCGCCAGCTTCTTTGCGGCAGGCTCCACGACTTCCTTGTGCGCGATCCCCATGCCGCTGTGCATGACCAGAACAGTCGGGCGGGGTTGATCGCCATCGGGGCGCGCAATATAGCCTCGAAGCAGCGTTCCGGCATGCTCCAGTTCGATCGGCTCCATTGTTTCGAACATCTTCTTCCTTTCTGTTATTTTGTTAGCTCGGCCTACCGGACCATCGCCTCTGCCGCAGTCCGGACCGGTAAATCGAGACACAAATGCGGCCGCGACAGCCAGGGAAAATGGCTGGGTCGGCCATTCCACGACATTGTGGGCATGGTTAGCATCGCATGATCCTCGTTCGCACCGCGTTCGGAAAAGTCAACCGCGACAGTATGGATGCTCCATTGTGCTTGCAGCACTGCGCCCGAAGGCTTCACGAAGGAGGAAAGCATAAAACCTATCTTGTGAAGGGACGCCCCCCGAACACCGTCAATACATTTGCACCGTTTCCAGTAGATTACCTTCCAAGTCGTGCCAGAACGCTATCAGGGCGCGATGCTGCCTGTCATTCCGCTGTTCGGCGATCCGCCCGCCATTCTGCACCACCCGTTTGATCAGGCCATCAATGTCATCGGTGAAGAACACATGCACAGTCTGATCATGCGAGACCGCTCCATCATCCAAAAACTTTATCAGAACGAGAGGGACATGGCCGCCATCGGGGAATTTGAAAAGGATTTCTTCCATCGGCCGGTGATTCATGACGGACTTGAAGCGCATCGCCGGAACAATTCCGAACACATGCTGATAGAAGGCGGCGCTACGGTCGAGGTCGCGCACAATCTGCTTGGCCTGGAAGGTGCCGGGCGACAGGCTTTCCGCTGTTGCGGCGTGCTTGCCTGCCAGATGGCCTTGCCGATCGGGTGACGCTGTATTTCGCCCCCCATCCTCGCCTTGAGCGTACACGCCGCCGCCAAGGCCCGCGATGGCGACCACGGGCAGGACAAGCCGGCAAGCGTTTGACAGCATATTGGCGGTAATCATTCTCTCCTCCTCTTCTTCGACAAACAGGCGCATCGGTCGCAACGAGTGCTTGGTGATGCTCGCCGCCCGGCACACGGCCGAGTCGACAAAAGCCTCCACTGCACCCGATGCCGATTATCGAAAGACAGGTGCCGTGGATTCAACGAGGTCGAAGCTTCGCTCCCCAATAGTTGAAGGGAGGGTCGGACAAGTGCCGCTGCAATCCCGTCATAAAAATCAGGAGGATGAATGATTGGCTTGAATGATGATGAACTCCTCGCGGCCATGCGGCCCGATCTCCGCAATGTCGTCCGGTCCCTGGCAAACCGCCCTGGGGCACGAATGACCCCGCTGGAAATGATCGAATTTAATTGCGAACATGCCAAACGCTTCATGGCCGGTGATTTCGAAGGCATCATGAATCATTCGTTGATCGATGAGCCGGTCTATGAATTCTATCCCAGCCGTATCCGCGTGAGCGGCAAGGAAGCTGTTCATCGCTATCACCAACTGAACTACAACATCGTGATCGCGCAGGTCGATCCGAAGCGCCGCGTGACACCCGCCGAAGAAAGCGTGACATACACGCGAACCTTCGGCGAAAACAGCTATGGCACCGAGGTCAGCGGCTTGTTCAGGCTTGGCGACGGTGACTATCAGCGCTGCTTCTTTAATGCGGTAATTCCCTTCCAGGATGGCAAGATGGTCGGTGAGCGGGTCTGGAAAGACCAGAAGCTCAGCGATTTCTTCGTCAGCGCGCTGGAAGCGGACGGGTCGTTTTTCGATCTGCCCGGCGTGCAGCGATTCTAGAACGCTTTCCAAGCAGATGGAATCATTTGCTGACTCGGAAAACGCGCCAAAACAAGGAGCTAGAGCAACCGTTCCGATGGAATCGGATTGGGATCTGCTCCAGACGTAAAAAACCAGAAGAGGAAGGAGAGCCAACATGTCCACAACGACTTTGGAAGCCGGTTCCACGCTCAGGATCATCGATGCGGATACCCACTATACTGAACCCCATGATCTGTGGACCAGTCGCGCGCCCGCATCGTTGCGGGCCCGTGTGCCGCAGGTGAAAGTACATAATGGCGAAAAGGCATGGGTGATCGATGGCGACAATCTGATCGGTTTTGGCGCCAATCCCGCCAGCGTCATCATGAAGGACGGCAGCAAGCTGAATTCCATGCACAGCTTCCTCGCCACCCAGATCGAGGACGTGCACCCCAGTTCGTACGACATGAAGGCGCGGGTCGCGATGATGGACAGTCAGGGCATCTACGCGCAGGTGGCCTATCCCAACATCATGGGTTTTGGCGGCAGCCGGGCGTCCGACATCGATCCGCAGCTCCGCCTTGCAACGATCCAGATGTATAATGACGCGGTCGCCGAAGCGCAGGCCGAGTCAGGGGACAGGTTCATCCCCATGTGCATCATACCGTGGTGGGACATGAAGGCTGCGCTGGCTGAGATCGAGCGGGCGGCGGAGCTTGGCCTGCGCGGCATCGCGATGGGTTCGGACCCTCAGGAGCAGAAGGACAGCAACGGTGACCAGCTTCCCGACCTGGGGGATCTGCACTGGAATCCGTTGTGGGAGATTTGCGAATCGCTGAATTTTCCAATCAACTTTCACGTCGGCGCCAATGATTCCTCCATGCTCTGGATTGGCGATCTAGGTTGGCCGTCCATGGCTGACAATCTGAAGGCAGCCCTGCAACAGCCTATGCTCAGCATGCAGAACGGGCGCGTTGTCGGAAACATCATATGCTCCGGCCTGCTGGACCGCTATACGAAACTGACGTTCGTATCTGTTGAAAGCGGGATTGGATGGATTCCGTTCCTGCTGGAATGCATGGAATTCCAGTTCCACGAAACAGCGAGCGAGTTCAAATTCGACCTGACGCCCGCCGAGTATTTCAGGCGCAATTTCCTGGGCTCATTCTGGTTGGAGAACCGTAATCTTGCCAACGACATCAGGGCAGTAGGCGTCGACAGTGTCATGTTCCAGACGGACTTCCCACATCCTACATGCCTGTATCCGGTGGGAGACGTCGAAGGCCGGGTTTCGGGACTAACGGGGGAAGAACGCGCCAAAGTGCTCAGTCTGAATGCCGCACGCGTTTATAATATTCCTCTTTCCTGACCGACATGCGTCGGGCAGGCGATCGGTTCGGCCGTCGCCTGCGCGGCGCCCGCTCAGGCAACCTGTTGCCCTACATCTGGCAACGGCGGCGCGGCGGGTCGCGCCGCAGAAAGCATGACGACGACCACCGCCTGCACCACTGCGAAGGCGACGAACATCATGTCGTAATTGCCCCAGATGTCGTGAATTTCACCCGCTCCAACAGCACCAAGGGCGACGAATGCCGACTGGATCGGGATCATCAGCCCGCGCAATGTACCGTAGGAAGCGAGGCCGAAGACGTCCGCCTGCAACACCGGAAATAGTGCCGCGAATCCCCCGACTGAAAGGCCGAGCAGGGTGACGAAAATGAATAGCTGCACCGGACCGTGGATCAGGAGGAACGCCGCCGACAGGGGAATACCTATCATCAGCAATCCGATTATGAGGTTGAAGCGGTCGATGCGATCGGCAAAGACCGCCAGCAGCAGCTTGGCCGCGACGGCCGCTCCGGCGTAAGCGGACGCCATGAACGCGCCCTGCGTCATGGTCAGCCCATAGTCTAAGCCCAGCGGCACGACGGAGATGGCGAAGGTCGCCGAAATTCCGAAGGTCAGGGCGATACCAACAGCGATCAGCCAAAACTGCCGCATCTTCAGGAAGTATCCGACGCTCGCGGGTGGCTCCGCAACGGCCGCGGCCTGATCCGCGGACTCATCCGTCGTTCCCGGCTCGAGTTCACCAGGGCGTGGACGTTCGCGTACGAGGATCGCTACCAACATCAAGAAGATAATGAGGACAAGGCCTGTCACGAACAGCGCGGTGCGCCATCCGAACGCTTCCATGAGCAGCACCGTGGGCACCGGCACGATGACCTTTCCCATCGCCTGTCCGGTCACGGCAAGCGTCATGGCGCGCGCGCGATGAACCTTAAACCATCGCGTAACCAGCACCGTCATCGTCAACATGGCCGCACCGTCCAGACCGATGGCAATGCCGATCGCCAGCGCTATCATGCTGAGCCAGATCCAGTGCGACAGGGACAGGGTGATGAAACCCGCGCCGATCAGAAGGGCGGACACGCCCAGTATCAGTTTCAGGGGAAAGCGATCGAGCGCCCGACCGATAAAGGGCGCCCATATGGCGCTGCCCACATTTATCAGGACGAAGGCGCCGTTCATTTCAGCGCGCGACAGGCCGAATTCGGTGGACACGGGCACGACATATAGAGAAAAAGACGAAACGGTGGACCCAAATACAAGAATATAAATGACCGCTGCCAATATCACGATGCGCCAGCCATAATATAATCGCATCCACCCTCTCCCAGATTTTCGCAAATTTATGCTGGAAATCTTATTATTATGGAGGAGGC